>NZ_JBVBZF010000195.1:0-6577 GCF_057447755.1 Fusibacter sp.
AACAAGGCAATCAGAAATATTATGATCAACTTGTCTAAGATATTCTGAACATTTTCAAAGATGAAATTGGCGTTTACAGACATAAAAATAACACCTATGATTTCGTTTTGAAAAATAATAGGCACTGCTGTGTACATTACATAATCGCTTCTATATCGATAGATATTGGCAGAATTCATCCCTTTAACGGCATTTTCCACCTCAACGAGTTGAAGGTCTTGACTTTCAAAATCATCATATGAATCTAAGATAACATTCATTTCTCTATCGATTACAAGCACCCTAGACTGAGAATCAAAACTGTGTTGTTTAATGATGTCTTCCACATAACTTCTCGTGTATTGATTGTCTACATTATTCATAAAGGGCGCTATCTGACTTGAAATAATATTACTTTGTGCCAACTGATTTGTCTGGGTTTCAGAAACATTAGACTTAATCAGGTAGTCTCTAATAAAAATCGTTGCCAGTAAGAGAATAAAGGCGATTAATATTAAATAGGTGGAAACAAGTTTCCACCTAATGCTTTTAAAGAACTCTTTTTTTCTTATTCTTAAAATAGTATCCAACTCCCCATTTTGTTAGAATATAATCAGGTTGAGAAGAATTTGATTCGATCTTCTCTCTTAAACGTCTAATGTGTACGTCGACTGTACGCACATCACCAAAGTATTCATAGCCCCAAATGGTTTCAAGAAGTTCTTCTCTTGAATACACTTTTTCTTCGTTCATCATCAAAAGAAGTAATAAGTCAAATTCTTTTGCTGTTAAATTCACATTTTGACCATTTACAGAAACTTTTCGGCCTAATGTGTTGATATTAAAATCACCAATATTTATTAAATTTGATGCCATATTTTGATCTGAAACTTGAACCCTTCTCAATATGGCTTTAATTCTTGCTTTTAATTCAAGCATGTTAAAAGGTTTTGTAATATAATCATCTGCACCATATTCAAGACCAAGTACTTTACTAGAATCATCATCCTTAGCTGTCAACATCAAAATTGGCACCATTGATTTTTCTCTTACTTTTTTGCAGACCTCTAAGCCATCCATGCCTGGAAGCATTAGATCTAGAATTACTGCATCATATGAGTTCTCAAGAATTTTATCATATGCCTCTTTGCCATCAACTGCAGTTTCAACTTCATATCCTTCTTGTTCTAAGCTAAATCTCAAGCCCTTTAATAGAATCGGCTCATCATCTACAACTAAAATTTTCTCTGCCATAATTCCACTCCATTCATTATTTTATTAAAATTCTTACATCCTCAATCCGTTTTGTGAGCTTGATGTCATCAAAATGTTCAAGTAGCAAAATACTAGCCTTTCTAGAAATATCCAACAGGTCTCTAAAATTTGCCACAGTAATTTCATCATTTTGTTTCAAATATGTTTTAAGCTTATTACGTACTATATCATAATTGTCACAATACATTACTGTATCTTCATTTATTTTAACAAGAATACGCTCATTAATCAAATTAATAAAGATATCGTAATGAATTTTATCTATTTTTGTTATATTATATAGTTCCCTTATTGCAATAGGTTTAAACGCTGATTCTCTAACATTTTGTATAATACCATCTCTAATTTTTTGTTCTGCTTTGGAATATCGAATTTTAAAGTGAGCATCTGCAATTTTATCGCCCATAATTTTTATGTCGCCAGTTGCTGACAGCCATTCTAAGAGGGCATCATATAATGCTTTCTGATTGATATTGAGTTTGGATTTTATAACTTCTTTTGGCATCCCAATTTTTAATGGTTCTTTTTTATGAAAATCATTTATGAGGTCTATTAGAGATTGACCGAGATTAGATTTCAAACTTTGTGAACACCACTGGTCTTTGCCAACTTTTTCAACTTCCTTCGTCTCAATGAATTGATTAAAAATATCAAGACATACATCGTAAGAGACTGGAAGTGATTCAAAGAATTTCTTGCTGATTTTAAAAGTTGATTTTTCACCTTCAATCAATTGCCTAATTTGCTCTTCACTATCATTTACATAGTCAAAGTCTGTAATTTCTCCCTTTTTAGCATTAACGTTTACAATATAACCACCACCCAGTAGACTTGCTGGTGAATAATTTCGGATGACAAATCGATCTCCTATTTTACAGACTAGGGGTGTTTCCAATCTAATTTGAACAAAGGGATGGTCCTTGCTAAACTCGGGTTTAATGACCAGTCTCCCGAAGATTTCAGTGGTACCATGATGAAGTCTGACTCTCTGCCAGTGGAAAAAATCAGTAACTTCTGAAATATCATCTATAAACAGCTTTACATCCACCATCATGGTCACTGGAAGCGATTCACTTGACGATACGACATTGCCTCTATTGATTTCTGTTTTTGCTACGGGTATATTTAAAGCGACACGTTGGCCTGCAACTGCCCTCTCGACGTCTTGTCCGTTCACCTGAATGTTGCGTATTCTTATCTTTTCAACACTTGGATATAGATAGTGTGCCATGGTCTTATCGATGATACCTTCAATAAGTGTTCCGGTTACAATAGTCCCCTGCCCTTTTATGGTAAAGACACGATCTACTGACAACCTTGAGCTGGTCTCCAATACGTGTTCAGGAACTTGTGAAAACAGGCTGTCAAAATACTGATTTAATGGTATTTTGGATTCGGGTCTAAAAATTGAAAACTCAAAAATAGGTTGACTCTCAAGAAATGAATTTTTGACAAAGGCCGCAATTTCCCGTTTTAAATCTTGAATTAGATCAGGTTCCACAAGATCGACCTTCGTCAATACGATTGCACCCCTCTTAACACCTAAAATTCTGAGTATATTTAAATGTTCTACGGTTTGAGGTTTTATCCCCTCCTCAGCAGAAATAACCAATAAAACGGCATCCATCCCGATCACACCCGAAAGCATATTGTGAATAAAACGTTCATGTCCTGGCACGTCTATGAAACTTATACTTTTATCTAATGCCATGTCATAATGTACAAAACCAAGTTCAATGGTGATACCACGTTCTTTTTCCTCTTTTAATCGATCAGCATCAAATCCGGTTATTGCTTTGATCATAGCAGTCTTACCGTGGTCTATATGACCAGAAGTTCCTATAATGATATGATTTCTCATGATTCACTCCAATTGACAATTTCTTTAATTGCATCTACCAAACATGTAAAATCTGATTGAGAAATTGTCCTAAAATCAAGGACGACCTCGTCTTCAATGATCCTAGTAATAATCGGTGTTAGATATTTTCTAAATTTATCCTGCATAGCACTTGGCTTATTCGTTTTTATATATAGACCATAGGATTTCATTTTTTCAAGTGGGTAGGCCCCCCCGCCGACTTCAGAATCAACTGGCCTTATTTTAAAAATAGAATGTAGCTTAGCCTTGTCTGAAACACAAGACTCCAACAAGCGCCAAAATTGATTAATGTGATTGAGCACATCAGCCTCAGTCATAGTTAAACGCCTTAATGTATCAATGTTTTCAACCGCCTTAGCAGGGTCTAAATATTCAAGTAAAGTCTGCTCAAGTATGGCTAATGAAAATTTATCAATCCTAAGTGCGCGTAGCAACTGGTTTTTTTTCATTTGATCAATGAACTCTTTTTTACCAACAATAATACCACATTGGGATGCACCAAGTAATTTATCACCTGAAAAAGAAATCACATCCACCTTATTTTTAACGACCTCTTGAACAAGGGGTTCTTTGGTAAAACCATATGGCATTAAATCGACAAGTAGACCACTTCCCAAGTCCTCATAGACTGGCAATTGATGTTTATGTGCCAACTCAGACAAGGAAGTCGAATCGATTGCTTGAGTAAATCCGAGTATCTTATAGTTGCTTGTATGAACCTTAAGTAGTAAGGCTGTTTCATCGGATATCGCATCTTCATAATCGGCATAATGTGTTTTATTTGTTGTGCCGACCTCTTTTAAAACACAGCCACTCATACTCATCACATCTGGTATCCTAAAAGCACCGCCAATCTCAACCAACTCACCACGAGATACAATGACTTCTTTTCCCTTGGCAAGCGTGTTAAGAACCAACATAACAGCTGCTGCGTTGTTGTTGACAACAATTGCCGCCTCGGCCCCTGTAATGGTACACAGAAGTGATTCTACAATCGCATACCGTGTACCCCTAGTACCTGCTTCAAGATCAAACTCAAGGTTATTGTATTGGCATAAGACATCCGTCGCATGCAACAAGATCTCTTTAGAAATGGTAGATCTGCCTAAGTTGGTGTGTATAACAACACCCGTACCGTTAATCAATGGCACAAACTTAGGAGCTTGTAGTGCTTTTACTCTCACTTCAATCGCTTCAAGAATAGTCTGCGTATCCAGATGATTCAATTCATTCCCCTTGATCATATCTCTAAGCTCACTTAAATAGCCATTGATTACCGATTTGATCTCTTCTTGGCTTAATTTAATCTCTATTTTATTTTGAATGGCAATCATCAGATCGTCCACCCTTGGTATTTCTCTAAGCAATTTTAAAGTACTCATTTAACATTTAAATACCTTTCTGATTTTTCCAAAACCTTGCCAACGACAAAATAGGCTGTTCTCACATGTTGCTTAAGAGATGTCAGAACTTGTTCCACTTGTCCTTCAGGTACGGCAAACAACAGACCGCCTGAAGTCTGTGGATCACATATCAAGTCCAATATGACTTCTTCAATACGCTCATCAATATAAGCTTCTTTTTCAACAAAGAACTTATTTTTATAGGCACCAGCCGGTATAATGCCCATGGCAGCCATTTCTTTAGCACTCTCAATAAACACCAAATTTTTGGTATCAACTTCAATGGTGACATTGCTGCCTTTAGCCATTTCAAGTGCATGACCAAGTAATCCGAAACCTGTTATATCTGTGCATGCATGAACATCATAGGTTTGAATTGCCTCTTTTGCATATTTATTAAGTTCACTCATTATAAAAGTAACTTCTTTAACAGTTGATTCACTTAGTAAATCTTCTTTAAGGGCTGTTGTTGTCACACCAACGCCTAAAGGTTTCGTTAAGATCAAAACATCCCCAGGCAAGGCACCAAAATTACGCCAAATACTTGAGGGATGAACCATCCCTGTACAGGATAATCCATATTTTGGCTCATTGTCCTCAATAGAATGCCCTCCAACAAGGATTGCGCCTGCCTCCTTTACTTTGTCTGCACCACCCTTAAGAATTTCCTTAAGAATTTCTGGTGCTAAACAATTGGGAAAACCGACAATGTTCATTGCAAGTGTTGGATTTCCACCCATTGCATAGACATCACTTAAGGCATTTGCCGCAGCAATTTGTCCAAACTGATAGGGATCATTTACAATAGGTGTAAAAAAGTCCAAAGTCTGAATCATTGCAAGCTCATCATTTATTTTGTATACTGCTGCGTCATCAGATGTATCAAAACCTACCAATAACGCCTCATCTTCAAATTTAGGTAAATCGCACAAAACTTGTGCTAAGGTCTCAGGACCAATCTTAGCGCCTCAACCAGCGCTTGTGGTATATGCTGTTAATTTAACAGAATCCATCATGTCCCCTCCATTCAGTCATAAAGTCATGCACTAATTGTATTATAACAAAAAAATATCATAAAAATATCATTATTTACCATTTAACAATAGTTCAAGTTTCTTTTGACCAATCCCTTTTACTTGTAATAAATCTTCAAAGGCGTTAAAATCTCCATGTTCATCCTTATAGGTCAAAATCGCTAACGCCGTTTTTTCTCCTATGCCATTAAAATGAATTAACTCATCCAGTGTATATTGATTAAACCGATTCACATCAATTTGGGTTTGTGTAACAGGGTCATAGATCGACATTATTGGATTTGCCTCAAAATTGCTTATATTTTCAGTGATTTCATTCACCCCAGTGGGTTGAACACTTATGGTCCTATATGTTAAAATAGAGGTCTGTAGTGATTGATTTATACATATTAATCGTGTGACAATCACTAATATTAATAAAATAATTATATAATTTCTTCGACTCATATACATTTCACCTCTTTATATTAGTTGTAAAAAGTATATCATAAAAGAATTTTAATTACCATATTATACCATTTGGAGGCGTCGTGACTTATTTAAATTCTTTCATTAAAAATAGATTTTTTTTATTAACACTTTTACTGATGTTTATAACCTTAAATTTACTCTCTTCTTTTAGTTTTGCTGATGATGATTATACCATTACCTCAGATAGCCTCATTGCAGAAAGTGCTATTTTAATTGACCAAGATACAGGTCAAATTTTGTTCACTAAAAACGCGCATACACCTATGTATCCAGCGAGTACAACTAAAATTTTAACTGGGATTATTGTTCTGGAAGATTTAGATTTGAATCAAGAAGTTACCATAACCAAGGATATGGAAGGCGTTGACGGTAGTGGTATAGCTCTAGAAGCCGGTGAAGTTCTTACCGTAAATCAACTTCTACACGCCATGCTCATGGTTAGTGCCAATGATGCTGCTGAAGCACTCGCTAAAACACATTCTGGTTCAATTGAAGCCTTTGCAAAGGTCATGAATGAACGTGCGGCTTCAATG
>NZ_JBVBZF010000196.1:0-6539 GCF_057447755.1 Fusibacter sp.
CGCCCCTCCTCAAACCTATATTGAAACAAATCCTGCAGGATGGGTTCTTTGTTGGCCAGTGCTAAGATGCAGTTTCGGACATCTCCTGGTGGCAACATGCCAAGGTCCTCTCTTAGAACACCCGATCCACCACCGTCATCTGCTACTGTGACAACTGCTGTGATGTTTGTGGAGATTTCCTTAAGACCTCTCAGTATAACCGAGAGTCCAGTGCCACCGCCAATTGCTACAATATTGAGCATATTTTACCTCACTTATTGGTTTATTTTCTATGCCTATTTTGCGTCTCTATGAACAGTGACAACATTGTAATTTTTATCTTTAAAAAATAAGCTAAGCTCATTTGCGAAGGTTACAGAACGATGCTGACCACCAGTACAGCCCACTGAAATCACCAATTGATTTCTACCGTCTCTTACAAACATAGGGACTGCATACGCCAACAAATCCTCAATTCGATTGATATAATCGTTGCTTTCCTGAAAACTCATAACATAATCTCTAACGGGTTTGTCGTTGCCCGTAAGCGTCCTAAGCTCCTCGATATAATATGGGTTTGGTAAAAAACGCACATCAAATACATAATCAGAATCAAGGGGTACACCTTTTTTAAAGCCAAATGACATAATGGTCAAAGCAATTTGCTGTGTTTCATCTTTAATTTCTAAAAATCTTGAAATTTCACTTTTTAATTGAGATTGGGTCATAACCCCTGTATTAATCACAAAATCCGCCTCTTCTTTGAGGGCAGAAAGTATTTCTTTCTCTTGTTCTATACAGGTTTCAATTCTAGCAGCCGGATCAAGGGGATGGCTTCTACGCGTCTCTTTAAATCTTTTGATCAAGACATCATCATTAGCTTCAAAATAGAAAATGCGATAGTCATAATTCTTTTGTGTTAAAAGCTCAAGATTATCTTCTAAATCTTTAAAGAATTTGCCACCTCTTATATCAATAACCAACGCAATATTGTTGATATCTTCAGAATTTTGCTCCAATAACTCTAGAAAATTTGGAATTAACGATGGCGGTAAATTGTCGATACAGTAATATCCGAAGTCTTCAAATACTTTTTTAGCCTGACTTTTACCTGCACCAGACTGACCTGAAATGATGATGAAATTCATAAATGCCTCCTTAAGATTCTACGTTATAAATATCTTCAGATGTTAAGCCCGCTTCTAGTGCACGTTTTATTGAGTTTGGGACTAGGCCAATTCGCTCTATGCGATGGGCATCGCTGCACAAGGCAAATTTCACACCATATTTATGGGCGATGATAATTTCTTCTACTGTTAAGTGCCCGTGAGAATTATTGATTTCAAGCATGGTGCCTGTTTGACTTGCCACCGATGCCACTTCATCAATATCAATTGGTCCTTTTGCACCGGGATGGGTGATCATATTAATTTTATTTTTTGTCATGGCATTGACCATGGCCTTGGTGTTGATCGCCTTGGCCTTATTATAAAAGTACTTGGATTGTCGACTGAGTAGGTTGTAAAAATGAATTTTTAAATCATGGCGCAAATTACTGCCGAAATGATAGCCTGCATTAACCCAGTCGCAAATGGCACGCATGTCCTCATCTAAATCAATTTCACCATCCGATCCAAGAATATTTGCCTCAAGGCCCAGCAATATATTAATTTGAGGATATTTTTCCTTCAATAAATCAATTTCTTTTCTGATGATCCAGTAGTCCGTTTTCTTAATGCCATAGCCATCATGCATAGGCCCGTGATCTGTGATGGCGATTTCTTTTAATCCGAGCTCAATTGCACGTTGAACAATCGCTTCCAGTTCATTTTTAGAATCACCACTATATTTTGAATGCATATGATAATCTGAATTAATTTGCATAATAACCTCGCTTTCTCCTTTGAAAACAAAAGACGGTATTTATTTCATTATATACTAAGTTTGCCTTAAAATAAATTTATGAATGTAAGTTAAACGGCAAGTTCTCAGATACCTTGAACCCTTTTAAAGAAAATTGGACAAGGCTTTGCTTATATATTAAAAATCAATTGTCGGAGTGTGCAACAATTGATTCGTTTTTTTATATTCTCTTGATTAACCTCTGTTGGCAAATATAAAGATCAAGGCGCTTGAAAGGATGGATAAGAACAAGGTCATTCTGAGCAACAGTCTATTTAACTGGGCTTCTACCCCTCCAAATTTTTCAATTGCAAAAAACAGGAAGACAATAAACCCATTAAATAATGACATGCAGTCCAGCACGCTTATAATATTGAAAAAATACTTGTTGATCAAAAAGCCTGAGGCAACAAATATGATTTCGATTAAAGCGATGCTCAAGAACATCAACAATATCAATCTAAAAATTTGAGAATCATAAAATCGGTCTTTTTTCATCCATATCACTCCATGAGTTTGCCTTATACTTTCATTATGATATGGCTTCCTTATACACACATGAGAGTCAACTTAAAAATTCATTAAAATTGGGCCTTTATGAGGTCAACTTGATGAGCATCATGGCAACATCATCTGTAAAATCAGTGTGATTGGCTTTGTGAATCATGTGAAATGAATAAAAAACCTCTTCTAGAAACTCGTTTGGATTATCAAATAGTGCCCCTTTCAATCTTGTTGCCACTGCAAAGACCTTTTCCCATTCAGTAAAGTCTGATGCCTCTCCAGAGCAAAACAAGCCATCTGTATATAGAAATATGACATCGTTCTTTTTAAGTGCTACCTGTTCTGTTTCAAATGCCACATCTTCCATCATGCCCACAAGAAATCCATTTTGGTGAATTTCCTCAAAATTATTGGTGTATCTGTGAAAAATCATTGGATAAGGCTGACCTGCATTTGCATAGTAAAGCGTTCCATGATCGATAATCCCTACAAAGGCTGTAAAGACAAAATAATTGTCCTCTCCTGCGAAATCAAAAATATCAAAAATAGATTGATTCATTTCTTCTATGATTTCATGCGGCATGATATTCTTTTTAAGAATACTCTTGCGATAAAGGATTTTCACCATGGAAGAGGCCATGCCTGCTGCGATGCCATGACCAGTGACATCTGCCACCATAAAGTGGATTTTACCATCCTGCTCAACACAGTCAAACAAATCTCCACCAATGCCTAGAGACGGATGATATTTAATAAATAAATCCACACCCTTAAAGCGTCCCGATTTTGGCAGCATAATATTTGCAAATGTATTTGCATTTTTCAGTTCATCTTGAATCAAGCGATTAAGCTCAATGATTGTCCTATTTTGATCATAGAGCTTCAGGGCATTTCTGGCTTTTAAGGGCAGGATGATATTCATGTCATTTGGTGAAAGTGGTTTAGTAAAATAATCTACCGCTCCGTCCTTAAGGGTCTTTTCAATTGAATTAATTTCAGTTATAGCACTGTTTACGATTACAGGAATGTCTTGATAAATTGGATGACTCTTAAGAATTTTTAAGGTTTCATAACCATCCATCACAGGCATGATTAAATCTAAAATAATCAAATCAACAGTGGTTTTCTCTAAAATATCAAGCACCTCTTGGCCATTTTGAGCTTCTTCAAATTGGGAGCCTTCAAGATTTTGAGATAGTATTTTTTTTACGAGCATTCGGTTCATAGTTGCATCGTCTGCAATCAATATGCGATAAGCCACGATGACACCTCCAGTCACTATAGCAATTCAAAGAATTGATCTAGCTTCATCAATTTGAATAAACTCTTTATATCTTCACTGGCCCCAGAGACCTTAAAAAGCTTTTCTTCTCTTTTCATTCTCTTGAAAAGGCTGATTACAAAAGTAACGCCTACAGAATCAATATTCTCGATTTTGCCAAGATTTAAAATAAGTTCCCTATAAGAAGTCTCATGATCTAAGAGTTGTGACAGACTGTCATTAAATTTTGGAACATTGTTTGCGGTTAACCCTTCTGTTAATGTAAGTGTGATGCAATCATCATTCATTTGTTTTTCCATTACGACACCTCCATGTTCAAATCAAATGTCACTTTTACACAATTGTGATCAATTTCAATTTTAAACGCCATTTCTGCTATGGTTTCATAGCCTCTTTGTCTCTCTCTTAAATTGTTCCTTATATGAAAATTTGGATCAAGTTTAAAGCCGTCACCCTCATCTCTCACTTCAAAGATTAAGCCCTCATGCTGCAATTTAACAAGGATGTTGGCAAATTTATCCTTTGCAAAGTGGTTACCATGTTCTACAGCATTGTTGATAATCTCACGCAGCATGAAATTAATCTTAAAGCGCCTATGCGAATCAATCATTGGCAACTGGTTTTTTATGAGATTTAAGATTTCGTTCACAGCAGCATCTGCTGCATCGAAATTGGATTCTATTGACTTTTCATAAAGAATCATTCTTGTACTCCTCTCATGAAATTTCAGTGATTAACCTCTAAGAATATTAAAAATTAAAGCTGAAATCACAGTTGGCAACAAGGCATATTTTAAAAGTAAGCCTCCTGAGATACCCGTGTTAAAAAATCGTTTAAGGATGGATTGTCCAATTGGGTTTGGCGAATTGGCGATTACCGTAAGGCCGCCTCCTGTTAAAGCACCTGCAACAATTGCATATTTCAAGTCATCAGGGAAATTGGTCACCAATGTACTTAAATAAGTAATTGCGGCATTATCATTAAAGGCTGTTAAAAAGATTGAGGTCAAGTTAAGCCCCAGTTCTGGTAGGCTGACTAATAAAGGCGCAATCCACCAGCCTTGCAAAGTTCCGTGAATCATAATACCAGAAAGGAAAAAGGCAACCAGTAAGGCCTGCTTTAGGTCCAGTCTATTTTGGTAAAATGAAGTCACTTGGTAAAATCCAAGGAAGAACAAGAAACCTGCGAGAAAAAGAACGGGTTCATGTGCATTAACAACCGTCCATATCAGGAAGAATAAGTGAGTTCCAATAATCCAAAATGGCACGCGGTCTTCTCGCTGATCCCAATTAGGATCAAAATAGGAAGGCTGATCATCAGGTGGCAATAGGCCTGGAATGGTTCTTTTCATCTCTTCAATTTTGATGCCTTCGAATTTTTCATCGATGGCATTGTCAATATCATAGAGTTTGCACTCCTCAGGGGTTAGTTTTTGAGAGGCTAACTCCTTGATATTCTCTCTCAAAATCATACTATAGGCGTCAAGTTCGTTGGTAAAGCTCACTCTTTTATCTACGATTTGAGCCAATTGTTCAAATGAAGCTTCAAGTTCTTTCTTACTGATAAACCTGTGCTGAATATAACGTTTATAGCGATAGTTGTCATATGCCCCCTTGAGTTCACTTAAATCCCTTTTAAAAAGTAAAAAATAAGCAAAAGTTGAGATGCCAATGGCAAGCAACGCCTTCCATCCGAAAGTCCTCAACATAAAAGGCATATCCCAACCCCAAACATCTGCAACCATTAATATGGGCGGTGATGCAAAGTTTGTGAGAAAACCGCCTATGGAAATGTTTACAAACAAGAGTGCCAATGTCACATATTTAAGTCTCTCTGATGGATTCAAACTATAAAATTTATCCGCTAAAAGTAAGGCTGCAATGGTCATTGCCGCAGGACCAGTGATAAAAGCCCCTAAAACAGCTGGGACGATTAGAATTGTAAGCCACCACGCTTCAAGGGTACTGCCGAACATTCTCACAAACCACCACATGATGATTTCAAATAATTTTAGAATTGGTCTGCTGGATGCAATTGTCATCACCACTATTACAAACAATGGCTCTGTATATCTTAAACTGTCCAAATAAACGACGAAGGTATCCCAATCGTAGTAAAAGGCAATACTGACAGCAAGCAATACTGCCCAAATGCCAAAGACCACTTCTACCTCTCCAAAGAGATGCATGATACTGGCTCCAATGGAATAGGAGTTCTTGTCCTTAAGGCCTAGTTTGATTTGTTCTTCATATGCTGCTTCTAACTTATGAGCCTTTTTATGAAAAAGGCTGGTGAGCATGGTATGCATAATAGCCATGAAGAAGATCATGGTGCCGATTAAGTTAAATGGCTCCATTTCCACCCTATGTTTTACAACTTCCCAATAGCTTGTATATGCCTGATCACCATAACTCTCTTGAGAACGCGGAAATTCCACGACCTTCTCTTCGCCATTTACACTATCGGCACTTAAATTAATCTGCCCATAGGATAACAAACTCATTAAAAGAACAGCGATTATGATCAATGATATCATTAGCTTTCCCTTGGCATGTTTAATCTTCATAGTTTGCTTCTCCTTAAGAGTATATTTATATAAAAGATACCCTTTCATAATCAAATAAATCATGCGCTTAAATCATTTGCCTTGTTTTGCCATAAAAAAAGCCCAATCCATAAAATGGATTAGGCTTCATTATATCGCTTAAGTTGACTTTTATTCTTTACCAAAAATTCTAACTTCTCTTTCGAGTGTCACATCAAATTGGTCTCTGACCACCTTCTGAATAATTTCTATTAAAGTGATCACCTCTTTACAGGTTGCGTTACCTGTATTTACCACAAAACCACAGTGCTTTTCAGATACCATTGC
>NZ_JBVBZF010000197.1:0-6532 GCF_057447755.1 Fusibacter sp.
CGCTGTACCAGTTTCAGCTAAAACGGGTGAAGGTCTCGACAAACTTTTAGAGATGGTATTGCTTGTTGCTGAGGTACTCGAGTTAAAAGCAAATCCAGATCGTTTGGGTGTAGGTACTGTAATTGAAGCTAAAGTTGTTAAGGGTCGTGGTACTGTAACGACAATCATCCTTGAAAAAGGTCAAATGAATGTTGGTGATCCTATCGTTGCAGGTGCATCTGCAGGTAGAATCAAAGCAATGTACAATGATAAAGGTAAGAAAGTTAAAAGAATCGGTCCATCAACTTCGGTTGAAATTGATGGTTTATCGGATATACCACAAGCTGGTGACAAAATTTTCGTTACACCTGATGAAAAAACAGCAAAAGTTTTTGCTGATAAGAATGCAATTCAAGTAAGAGAAAAATCGCTCAGCAAAAATAGCGGTCTTACACTTGAGCAATTATTTGACAAAATTCAACAAGGTGAGATCAAAGATCTTAACATCATCGTTAAGGCAGATGTTCATGGATCTGTAGAAGCGATCAAACAATCACTTCTCAAAATTAAAAATGAAGAAGTTCGTGTGAATATTATTCATGCGAGTGTTGGCGCTATTTCAGAGACCGATGTAACACTTGCATCTGCATCTAACGCAATCATCATCGGCTTCAACGTTAGACCATCTATGAATGTGGCATTTATGGCCGATCAAGAGGGTGTCGATCTTAGAACTTACAGAATTATCTACGATGCGATTAACGATGTTGAAACGGCTATGAAGGGCATGCTCAAGCCAGTATTTAAGGAAGTTGTACTTGGTAGAATTCAAGTTAGAGCTACTTTCAAAGTGCCAAATGTCGGTACGATTGCTGGTGGATATGTTACAAGTGGTAAAGTGACAAGAAATGCACAAGTTAGACTTATTCGCGAAGGTATCGTAATCTTCGAAGGCAAGATTTCATCACTTAAACGCTTTAAGGATGATGCTAAAGAAGTTAATACCGGATTTGAATGTGGTATCGGTCTTGAAAAGTATGATGACTTGAAAGAAAACGATGAAATCGAAGCATTCATCATGGAAGAAGTTAAGAGAGATTAATCCTAATCATGGGTATATTAAGAATGAACCATCAGTCTATGATGGTTCATTCTATAAACACATATAAAGAAAGAAGGTGTTTATATGTCTAAATCTAGAAATAAACGCATAAACGAAGAAATAAAGAAGATTGTCAGCCATATCATTATGTTTGAACTTAAAGATCCGAGGGTCTCAAAGCTTGCGTCTGTTACTTACGTGGATGTTACAAATGACCTTAGATATGCGACAATCTACATCAGTGTGTTTGATCCAAAACACAATACACAACAAACCATTGATGGCTTAAATAGTGCAAAAGGCTTTATCAGGAAAGAAATTGGTAAAGGGGTCAAACTCAGATACACGCCTGAGCCCATTTTCAAGCAAGATACATCAATTGAGCATGGGATGCACATCAATGACATTATTGGCTCGTTAAACATCAAACATGATGAAAATCTTGAAGATGCAGATGAATTTGAAGATGCAGACGAGCTTGATGAAGATGATGAATTTGAAGATGATGACGAAGAATAGAATTTGAGGAAGATTATGAATACAAAATTTGAGGCTTTAAGAAAACAAGTAGAGGCAGCCAATGTCAATACCGTTTTGATTTTACCTCATATACTTCCTGATGGCGACACTCTAGGGTCCGCAATCGGGATGTATCATTTAATTAAAAGCTTTAATAAAAAAGGGTATATTGTCTTGAATGATGATATACCTTCAAATTTATTGTTTTTATTTGAGGAAAATCAGAATATAATCATTTCGTCAGAAGAAGCGATGAAAATGGCCTATGACCTAGTTATTATTGTAGACACTGGTGAAGTTAAGTTAATTGAAGACCGTGTGGCCTTAATCGGACCTAATATGAATACGATTAGTATTGACCATCATATTACCAATCAAAATTTTGCAGAATTGAACATTGTTGATTCAGAAGCGTCTTCAACGGGTGAGATTGTCTTCGAAATTCTGGATTATTTTAATATAAAGCTTGATGCTTTCACTGCTCAAGGGCTTTATGCTGCCATCGTAACGGATACAGGCAGTTTTAGATATTCTAATACAAGACCATATACCTTTGAGGTCTGTAAGAAGTTAATGGAAGAATCATTTGATTTTAACCGATTAAATGTAGAGATATTTCAAAACAAATCATTTGAAAAGTTACTACTATTAAATAAAATATTTGATACCTTAACACTTCATTTTAATGGAAAGTGTGCCGTCGTGAAATTGCCTCAAATCTTAAAAGACAAGTTGTCACTTTCAGAATATGACACAGATGGAGTTGTTGAATATGTTCGTGACATCAAAGGCGTAGAGGTTGTTGTCTTTATAAAACACATGTCCGCTAATGTCCACAAAATTTCCATGCGGTCTAAAAATGATTTTGACGTCAGCAAGGTGGCACTTGCCTTCAATGGTGGTGGTCATAAAAAAGCAGCGGGCTTCAAGGTTGAAGAGAGTGACGTTGAAATCGAGCGGGCAATACTCAAAATGATTGGAGAGTTCATATAATGCGTGAACCATTGAATGGTGTAATCGTGATCGATAAGCCAAAAGAAATGACTTCTCATGATGTGGTGGCAATTTTAAGGAAGAAATTAAATACAAAAAAAATTGGCCATACAGGGACATTGGATCCCATGGCAACTGGGGTGCTACCAATATGTATTGGGCGTGCAACTAAAATAGTTGATTTTTTACTTGAGAATGCAAAAGCCTACCACTGTGAGATGCAGTTAGGTGCCGCTACGGATACCCAAGATAGGTGGGGAGTGGTAACACAAAAATGCGAATCTTTTGATTTGGATGAAGAGAAAATACTAGATGCTATTTTGAGTTTTGTCGGTGAAATTGATCAGGTACCGCCAATGTATAGCGCCTTAAAAGTTAATGGCGAAAAACTCGTTGACCTCGCTCGAAAGGGGATTGTTGTTGAACGGGAAGCAAGGCGGAGAACGATCCATAGCATCGAAAATATAGTTGTAAGACAACATACAATAGAGTTTGATGTGATGTGTTCGAAGGGAACATACATCAGAACACTCTGTCATGACATTGGTCTTAAACTCGGTTGCTATGCGCACATGACAGAGCTTAGAAGAACGATGTCTGACCCCTTCAAAATGAATCAAGCAATCGAGCTTGATCAAGTTGATCTGGAGACAATTTCGAAACACTTGGTATCGATTGAAGAAGCGCTTTCATTTATGGAAGGCATTGAATTACCGGATACGGATAAGTATCATAAACTTATCCAAAATGGGGTAAAAATACAATTGGATCGATTTAAAAATGAGAATCAATTGAAATGTCAGTGTAAATTCTATAGAATATACGTAGGTAGTACTTTTTATGGTATTGCTGAAAATACAGATAAGGGATTGTTCATGAAGAAATTACTATAAATAGGGCAATCAATAAAGAATGGTGTTTTTATGAAAATATATTTTGAACTAGAGGAAATTGACGTATTAGAAAGCAGCACATCAGTTGCTTTGGGTACATTTGACGGCTTGCATATTGGTCATATGGAGGTCTTGGGAGAAATGAAGAAAACTGCTGAAAGCAGGGGGCTAAAGACTTTTGTCTACACTTTTTCCAACCATCCACGTGAAATTTTGACGCCCAATAATGTACCACCTAAAATTATGGATGTAGATGAGAAAACTCAAATTTTTACGCGATTTGGCCTTGATTATTTGGCTTTAATTAAGTTTGATGAGTCTCAGTTAAAAATTGAGCCTGAAGATTTTATAAAAGATGTTCTAATCGGTAAACTCCATATGAAGCATTTGACGGTGGGGTATGACTATCGATTTGGCAGAAAAGCAAGAGGCGATATCAATATGCTTATTGAGTTTTCCAAACTTTATGATTACACATATGAAATTGTCGAACCCATTATGAAGAATGAAATTAGAATATCTTCTACTTTGATACGCGAACTTTTAACTGAAGGTAAAATTGAAGAAGCAAATTTTTTCCTAGGTAGAAAACACTTTGTTAAAGGTACTGTTGTGGAAGGTAAAAAACTTGGAAAGACAATCGGTGTACCAACTGCGAATTTGAGAATCAAAGAAAATATCAGTACGATTAAATCAGGTGTTTACATCACTGAAACCATTTACAAGGGCACCCAATACCAGAGCGTTACAAATGTAGGCTATAATCCAACTTTTCAACAGGTTGGTCTCAACATGGAAACCTACATCTTTGATTTTGATCAAGTTCTGTACGGCGAGGTTATTGAAGTACATTTCATAAAACGTTTAAGGGATGAACTCAAGTTTAATTCAGTGGATGAACTGGTTGAGAAAATGGAAGAAGATTTAAATAATGCAAGTGAATATTTCAAAAGTCACTTGTCTAAATAGTCGATTGGTGATATAATTCTAATGTTGTATACCATTTGCCCTGTTGCTCGAGACTCCGACGACTACATAGCTTATGGTGAAAATTATGAAATGGAGGAAACAAACATGATTACAAAAGAAAAAAAATTAGAAATTATCGAGAAATTTAAAACGCATCCAACGGACACTGGTTCTCCAGAGGTTCAAATTGCACTTTTAACTTTCAGAATCAATGATTTAAATGAGCATTTAAAAGCTCATAAAAAAGATCATCACTCAAGAAGAGGTCTTTTAAAAATGGTAGGTCAAAGAAGAAACCTTCTTACTTACTTAAAAGACAACAATCTTGACAAATACAGAAGCTTAATTCAAGAGTTAGGATTAAGAAAATAGTATGAGATAAAGGTAGATTGCAAAATCTACCTTTTTTTTACGAAGTGGCAGCTTTTGCAAAGTGTTAGTTTTTTTACGAAGTGGTTGCGGCCATATGATTTAATCCTTTATATTTGTACATTAATTTAGTATAATATAGGGAGTGGTAATTTTACAAAGCGTTATCCAAGAATTTATCTTAAAATCCTACTTATTTGAAGTGAGCCCTCAGTGATCTATAAGGTGAGTGCTGATTTGAAATAAGTAGGATAAATTCTGTGAGATGATGTCAATTTATTAGGAGGCATTATGATTAAAGAAGTTAGAGTTTTTGAAAAAGAAATTGCTGGAAGGCCATTTAAAGTTGAACTTGGCAAAATGGGTAATTTAGCAAACGGTTCTGCACTTGTAAGCTATGGTGAAACAGTAATCTTAATCACTGCAGTTGCAAGTAAAAAACCAAGAACAGGCATAGATTTCTTCCCGCTAAGTGTGGAATTTGAAGAAAAATTATACTCTGTAGGTAAAATCCCAGGTGGTTTTATTAAAAGAGAAGGTAGACCTTCTGAGAAGGCAGTATTAACAGCTAGACTTATTGATAGACCAATTCGTCCGCTTTTCCCAGATGGTATGAAAAATGATGTACAAGTAACTGCAACTGTATTATCAGTTGATCAAGATTGTACACCTGACACAGTGGCTATGAATGGTGCCTCTATTGCACTTGGTGTTTCTGATATTCCTTTCAATGGACCAGCGGCTGCTGTTGTTGTTGGATACGTTGATGGCAAATTAGTCATCAATCCTACAGTGGAAGAAGCTGAAAAATCAAGATTACACTTAGTTGTTTCGGGTACTAAAGAAGCGGTTGTAATGGTTGAAGCTGGTGCGGATATTTTACCTGAAGATATCATGCTTGAAGCGATAATGTTTGGTCATGAAACCATCAAAGAAATTTGTGCGTTTATCGAAATGATCAGCAATGAAGTTGGTAAGCCTAAGTTTGAAGTTATTATTCCAGAAGTAGACCAAGCTTACACACAAGAAATTTATGATTTCTTAGCTGAAAAAATGGATAAAGCGGTTAGAATTCATGACAAGCATGAGCGTAATGATGCGCTTGATGAGTTAAAAGATGAACTTCTTGCACATTTTGAAGAGTCTCATCCAGACGACAAAGACTTCTTAAAAGAACAATTTAAAGCAATTGAAAAAACAATTGTTAGAAAAATGATTACCCATGAAGGTGTAAGACCTGATGGTAGAGGTATTAGAGATATTCGTCCGGTATCATGTGAAGTTGGTTTACTTCCGAGAACACATGGATCTGGTTTGTTTACAAGAGGTTTAACACAAGCACTTACCATTACTACTTTAGGTGCTTTAGGAGAATCTCAACGTATTGATGGTCTTGGACTTGAAGATACCAAGAGATATATGCACCACTATAACTTCCCACCGTTCTCAGTAGGTGAAACTGGAATCAACAGAACCAACAGAAGAGCGATCGGTCATGGGGCCTTAGGTGAAAGAGCATTAGTTCCTGTACTACCTTCAGAAACAGAATTCCCGTACACTATCCGTTTGGTATCAGAGGTTGTAACTTGTAATGGTTCTAGTTCACAAGCGAGTATTTGTGGTAGTACATTATCATTACTTGATGCTGGTGTACCGATTAAGGATTCAGTTGCTGGTATTGCAATGGGCTTAATTCAAGAGGACAACA
>NZ_JBVBZF010000198.1:0-6531 GCF_057447755.1 Fusibacter sp.
GCAATACAGGGGGAAAAATATGAGAATTAAATATCACAATTTCCAACTGGGACTAATCCTTGTCATGATTTCTATTCCGATGTTGATATGGAGTTTAGGCATATTCTCCAGTTTTAGAGAATATGTATATGAAGAAAATAGAGCACAAATTAGCAACAATGTAGATCAATTTGTCAACCAGATTCACCTCAATTTAGAAAATGAACTCAATCGATTTACCTATATGGTGAAGCTTGAGGAAGTCGGGAAAATCGATAGAGACACTAATTTAGATGTTCTATATTATAATGAAAATCAATTTAGAGCCTTTAGAAAGGATTATGGTATAACCGGAGAAAAAGGTGCAGTTATGGAAGCGGAAGGCAAGACCGTTTTTCTATATATCACAGCATCTGATCAAGAGAGTGGGTTTATCATGCCTATTGGATTAGAGGCGTTAACAGATGCAGAACTCAAACTTGAAATTATTGCAAATAATCCGTTAAATTTGGACTTAGGCGTGTTTCAATGGTTAGGAAATGAATTCTATAAAGCCGTATACGATCCCACATTTGATATGACTTTTATAGTAAAAGGTAAAGGCCTATCCGTCTACAAAGAACCCTTTATACTTGAAAAAATTTTGGTTATACTGGCTAACCTTTTAGTAATCTTGATTGCCACATACTTTCTGAGACAGAAAGAATATCCACTTTATAAACTAAGTGCTATTTTTGAGACCCTTAAAAGGGGACAATATAGTCCAGAACATGATCCTATAAACTTTAATCAAACATTAAGTCAATTGATTAGTGAAATTAATGATCTCGAAAATAATTTAATTACACAAATTAGTGAATTGACAGAATCAACTCTAAAATATAAGTCTGATATCAAGAATATTGAAGACAAGGGGAAATCACTTAAGAGAGAACATGACCAGTATTTTACAGAGATGGCTTCAAAAGAAGGCTTGAATGATATCCTATTTGAAACCGTAAACCAGGTGGTCTTTTTAATCAACAAAGATGGTATTATCCTTGAAGTAAATCGCACTTTTGAAAATAAATTAGGATTTAAAAAAGATGAGATTGTCGGCCAGTCCATATTATCAATTTTAATGGAAAATACCAGATCTATTAAGGAATTAACATCGCATAATGAAGAGCCACTTTTCTTAAACTTCAAAATGAGTAGTATAGATTCAAATGTTTCCCAATTTTTGAATGTAAAGATCAATGAGTTGCCGAATGGTACTTACCTATATATTGGCAAGTCTATAAATGAAGAAATAACATTGCAAAGTCGAATTCTTAGAAAGAACAGAGAACTTGAGTATATAAACCAAATCAATTCAGCACTTATCAGTAACTGGGGACTCAATGAGCTTTTGATCAATATTATTAATCGTATTGATTATCTCTTTAACATCATAGACGGCACAATACGCGTTAAAAACGATGAGGGATTTTGGGAAATTAAGGCACAAACGGATAAGGGGAGTATTGTACATGAAGCCTATATTGAAGATATAGATGCCTTTTACAATTCCGATATTACCTCGGATTCAGAAATCAAAATTGTTGGGATAAATGAAGATTACCGGAAAAAGTATGCATACCCTGAAAATTTAAAAGAAATTTTAGTAGCACCAATGGAAGTCGATGGGGAAATCATTGCGATCCTCTCAATCGGCATTGAAAACCCTTTAACAACAAATGATTTCAATATAATGAAAATGTTTAAGAATCAAGCTTCAGTTGTTGTTCAACGTGCGCTATTATATGATCAGTTAAGAAAGCAATACTTTAACACCATACATGCACTGGTTAATGTCATAGAGGCAAAAGATAAATATACTGAGGGTCATTCAAGACGGGTTTCACGATTTTCTGTTGAAATTGCAGTTGAAATGGGCTATAGTAATGAAGAACTTGAGAATATTGAGATTGCGGGTTTATTGCATGATGTTGGAAAAGTAGGGATTCATCAATCCATCCTGACAAAACAAGGTAAGCTCAATCGTGACGAATATGAAATCATCAAGCAACATCCTGAAAAGGGGATTCAAATCTTAAAATCCATTAAATTAAATGCTCAAATTATTGAGGGTATATTATACCATCATGTTCGGCATGATCTTAAAGGATATCCCCTAAATCATAATCTTCAATCCCTACCGGAATATGCCGGTATAATAGGTGTTGCAGATGCATTCGATGCCATAACGTCTGAGCGGTCCTACTCAAAGGCAGAGACGATTAAGGATGGTTTAAAAGAATTGATTCGCAATAGAGGCACACAATTTTCTCCAGAAATTATTGATATTTTTGAGAAATTGGCAACACAATCGCCTGAAAGATTGCAAAGAATAATAGACGATCTATAATAAATATTGGTATAAAATTGAAAAACAAGCATGAATCATCATGAGTAAGAAGTAAAATTTAGGTTTTTTAAACTGTTATTTAAGAAAGACTATCAATAGTATCTGTAAACAGTTTACAAAGTTATGAAATATCTTAAAAGGAGCAAAGTATGGCATATCAAGCACTGTATCGCAAATGGAGACCCTTAAATTTTGACGAGATTATTGGTCAAAATCATATTATTCTGCCCATTAGAAACCAGATTGTTAACAACAGTATAGGACATGCTTATTTGTTCTCAGGCACAAGAGGGACTGGTAAGACCACAACTGCAAAGGTTTTCGCGAGAGCTGTAAACTGTTTAAATAATGTTGATGGCAATCCTTGTAACACCTGTGAAAATTGTAAAAGTATTCTGGATGAACAGTTTATTGATGTCGTTGAGATGGATGCTGCATCAAACAACAGTGTAGATGACATCAGAGAGCTCAGAGAACACGTAAAATTTGCACCTTCTAAGGGAAAATACAAGGTTTATATAATCGATGAGGTACATATGTTATCTCAAGGTGCTTTTAATGCACTTTTAAAAACACTGGAAGAACCACCTGAGTATGTGCTCTTTATTCTTGCAACAACAGAATCCCATAAGATTCCAGCAACGATATTATCAAGATGTCAACGCTTTGATTTTAAACGTGTTTCTTACGATGATTTGCTTTATCGTCTCAAGTACATTTGTGAGATGATGTCTGTTCAATATGACATAGAGGCATTAAAATTGATTATCGAAAAAAGTGACGGCGCTGTTAGAGATTCAATCAGTAGCCTAGATCAATGCTTGAGCGTTGGGACTGATAAATTATCTGTGGAGGAAGTTGTTGATTTACTTGGTCTTGTCGAAAATACTGAAATTTTAAAGTTAATCAAGAATTTGATTCAACAAGATGCAAATGAAATATTTATGCAAGTTGACGAAATTCTTAAAAATGGCAAGGACTTGAATCAATTTATAAATGCAATTATCGAGGTATATCGCGACTTATTGGTGGTTTTATCGGTTAAAGAAAATTATCAGCTCCTGATCAATGCGTCCAATGAGTACATGGACACACTAAGAGATTTATCAAAGCAATTTACCCACATTGAAATTTCAAGAGCACTCAATCTTTTTATAGACTTATCAAAGAGCATTAAATATTCTCAAAACAAGCGCATTCTATTTGAAGCCACTCTGGTCAAAATCATGAATGTCAAGGCAGATCAAACGATTGAGGGCTTATTAGAGCGCATTAGCAGACTTGAAAAAATTGTTTATGAAGGTGGCGGTGTGCCTGTACGATCTGAAGCTGTTCAGAGACCAACAAGTAGACCTATGTCTCAAAGTCCTGAAAGAAGTCATATTCAAAGAGAGTCAGTTGTTGCTAGTCCTCAAGTTAAAGCAAATGAGGCCAATAATGATAAGGTTGAAAGTGATATTGAAACCTTTATAGAATTTACAGAGTCAGAGATTGATTTCGATGCCGTCTTAAAGGTTTGGGAACTTTTTAAAGAAAACATTAGGACCGAGAAAAAGGGTATTATGCATGTTTTTGAAGATGCTACACCTTTGACTCTTAATGGAAATAGGATTACAATTGGAATAGCACCTGTAAATAAGTTGTTTATGAATATCGTTCAGAATGCATCAAACTTAAAATATTTGGAAAACTTAATGTCGAGGCTTTTAAAAAAGCTTGTGGCACTCCAGTTTGAAATCAAAGAAGAAGCGTATAAAGAAGCACAAAATCCAGAAGAGCAAGTAAAGGACTACTTTAAGGATTATAAAGATGTGCTTGAGATAAAATAAGAATTTAGGAGGTTTTTTAACAATGGCTAAGGGAAGAGGACCAGCTATGCCTGGTAATATGAATAACATGATGAAGCAAGTTCAAAAAATGCAAAGAGACATGCAAGAAGCTCAAGAAAAGATTGAATCTGAAGAGTTTGAAGCAACTGCAGGTGGCGGTGCGATTAAGGTTACTGTAAATGGTAAAAAAGAAGTTTTATCCATTGATTTAAAACCTGAAGTCGTTGATCCAGATGATATTGAAATGTTACAAGATTTAATCATTGTTGCTGTAAATGAAGCACTTAAAACAGCTGAAGATACAATGAGCAAATCACTAAGTAAATTTACAGGTGGTATGAACATACCTGGGTTATTCTAAATGTCTAAGTTTATTCCGTCAATCAATAAGCTCATAGATGAATTTTCAAGACTTCCGGGCATTGGTAAAAAATCAGCACAGAGACTTGCCTTCCATGTGATCAATATGGAACAGTCTGATGCTTATAACTTTGCTGAAGCCATTTTAGAAGTCAAACGCAAAATTAAATATTGTGAAAAGTGTTTTAATATCACAGAGAGTCAGTTCTGTTATATTTGCTCTGATCAAAAACGTGATCACAATTTAATTTGTGTTGTGGAATCTCCTAGAGATCTTATTGCCATTGAAAACACCAAGGAGTTTCACGGATACTACCATGTGCTCCATGGTGCGATTTCTCCAATGGATGGTATAGGACCAAACGAAATTAAAATTAGAGAGTTAATCTTAAGACTTCAAGAAGATGACACTAATGAGATCATTATTGCTACGAACCCAACAATTGAGGGAGAAGCTACAGCAATGTATATTTCTAAATTACTCAAGGGGACCGATATTAAGGTGACGAGATTGGCACATGGTATACCCGTTGGTGGTGACTTGGAGTATGCAGATGAGATTACTTTGGCCAAAGCAATTGAGGGAAGAAGAACACTTTAGCATTTTAGGTCAATAAAAAATGCATTCAGAAGGACATTTGAAATGAATTCTAAAATTGTGGTTGGAAAACCAGCGCTTTTAAAACACATAAATCGAAATTCTGTCATAAAGCTCATCTTTAAACATGGGACCATCAGTCGGTCAGAAATTGCTAAACTAACCAAGCTAACTCTACCAAGCATCATGAGGATTGTGGATGGTCTAATAGAGGAAGGTCTTGTGGTCGAGGTGGGTAAAGGCGATTCAAACGGTGGCAGAAAGCCAAACTTGATCAGCCTCAATCATGAGTTTCTATACATTATTGGTGTTGAGATCGCAATCAATGCAACAGTGGTGCTTACCGATCTTTCCGGTAAAACCATCGAAAGATGGGAATCCGATCAAATGGCCTATGAAACGCCATTTGAAATGCTCGATGGGATTATGAACACGATTTATCAATTGATCAGAAAGCATAAAATTGCAGAAGATAAGATTGCAGGTATTGGCATAGGAACGCCAGGCAGTAATTTTAAACACCATAAATCCAAGTCATACGCTATTCTAAAAGGATGGGAAAGCATAGATGTAGGGGCTTGGTTTAGAGATAAATTTCAATGTCCGGTCTATATTGATAATGTTGCGCGCACGCGAACGCTAGGTGAACTATGGTTTGGTAAAGGCCGAGAGACAAAAGATTTTATCTATGTCTTTGTGGATCAAGGTGTTGGCTGTGGTATTGTCAATAATGCCGCCATCTTCGAGGGGACAAATCATGTTGCAGGGGAGTTTGGACATACTGTTATTGCATATAAGGGCAGAGAGTGTTACTGTGGCAATCAAGGCTGTATAGAAATGTATGTATCTGCGGGTGCAATTATTAATGACATTTCAGAAAGTCTAAAATTTGATGCATCTCATAGAATGACTTTTAGGGAAGTTATGACCTATGAAGGCAAAGATGAGGTATCATCTATTTTATCAGAAAGCGCAAAAGTGCTTTCTGTTGGAATAGCGAATCTCATTAATGTTTTAAATCCACAATTGATTGTAATTGGAGGCGTTGTACCTTTAAATAGTAAAGTGTTTTCAGAAACCTTACTCAGGTCCATCTCGCAATCAATTTTTTCAAAGTCGGCTCTAGAGACAAGAATAGAATTTAGTGAAATTGAAATGAATGACAGCTGCTTAGGAAGTGTTGCCCTTGTGGTAAACGAAACCTTTAAATCCGTTGTGGTGGCAGAGTTAAATTAAAAATAAGGTCTATTGTGAACGATAAAGGTTTGCAGTAGACCTTTTTACATATGATAAGGGGTTAATTTCAGTCAACTTTTCAAATTGACTGAAAAAACAAATGATGATATTATTTAGTTAGTAACATTTAGTAACAAAGA
>NZ_JBVBZF010000199.1:0-6517 GCF_057447755.1 Fusibacter sp.
AGCTGGTGAAGCGGGTAGGGGTTTTTCTGTTGTGGCAGATGAAATCAGAAACCTTGCAGAGCAATCTAAAACCACTGTACTTAAGATTCAAGATATTACCACTAAAGTGGTGAATTCGGTATCAAACCTTTCTGAAAGTTCTAGTAACCTCTTGAACTACGTCTCCACAGATGTCGATCAAGATTATAAGGTCATGCTTGAAGTTGCAGATTATTATAGTAAGGATGCAGTGAGTGTTGAATCACTTGTTGGTGAGTTCAGTGCGACTTCTCAAGAGCTTTTAGCTTCAGTAGAGAGCATCTTAACGTCTATAGATGGCATATCAGATGCAGCGAATGACGGTGCAAAAGGCACTACGGATATTGCCATGAAGGTGAGCGATATCAACCAAAGTTCTTCCCTTATGATTGATAAGATTGAAGAATCAAAGCGAAATGCTGAACACTTGATCAGCGAAACCGATAAATTCAAATTATAATAGCCCTATAATTTGTTTTTGAATAATCCTCTAGCAAACACTCACAATGTCTTTAAGGCGTTCTGGGTGTTTGCTTTTTTATGTAGATCAATAGTTTTCATCCAGCTTTGAGCAAGAATGTTCAAAAGCGGTTAGATGAGAACGTTAACGTCAAAACAAGGTTTTGACGTTAAATGATTATATACAACAAAATTTGAGCCAAAAGCTGTGATGAGAAATGTTTAATCTCAAACAGCGTCAGCGAAAATTGGTTTGAGACATCGAAGGTGGCTCAAATGTTGTTGATGTGAAATTAATGTTAAGATTATGACTTTGGTCTTAACATTCAAAGTTTTTCATTATATGATAAGGAGAGTAAATACGATCGAACTGGAGGCCCAATGATTAGGTTTAAACAATTAGAAAATACGGCGCTAAAGCTCGGCATAACAGATAGGACTGGTGGTGTAAGTCAAGGCGTTTATGGTGGTATGAACACGAATTTTTACAATGCTGAACAGTTTGAAAAAGCTTGTGAAGACATAAAGATTGCCATTGACCAATTAGGGCTTACGGGTAAAACGATTATTGCCACGAGGCAGACACACTCAAGCAATATCCTTTACATTGATGAACATACAGATTTCAAGGCCTTTCAGGCATTTGATGTTTCAAAAACTGCTCTTAGGGGCTATGAGCTTTATTCGGTTTTAGACACAGATGGATTAATGACAGCCCGTACCGATCTGATCCTAATGACCTTTTATGCAGATTGTGTGCCCTTGTTTTTATATGATGAAGAAAATCATGCGGTGTCAATCGTCCATAGTGGCTGGCGTGGTACTTCCAATAAGATTGGTGGAGAAGCAATCCAGATGATGAAAAGACACTTTGGAACCAAAGTTGAAAACATCCTGGCGGGTATCGGTCAGTCTGCAGGAAAGTGCTGTTATGAAGTGGATGAACCCGTTAGACAGAGATTTCTTCAAACCTTTAAAGCGTCACAAGTTGATGAGTTTATGACTTTTAAGGGTGGTGACAAGTATATGATCGACTTGAAGAAGGCCAATAAACTCATTTTTATGGACAATAACATTAGACAGGCGTCTGTGGAAGTCGTTGAGGCGTGCACCATTTGCCAACATGAACGCTTTCACTCTCATAGACATGCAGGTGGCGGAAAGAGGGGATCAATGAGTCAAATTTGCCAGTTAATGCCCTTAGATTAACCTGTATTATGTAATCATTGCGAAAGTTTCATTTGCACTTTGCATGATTTTATATTACAATATTAGATTGTATGGTAGAGCGTTGTAAGAGGATTGGAAGGCCTATATGAATAAAATTAAGAATGTGATTCCGGGCTCAATTGCTGAGGAATTAGAAATTGAATCTGGCGATGTCCTGTTGACCATCAACAACAAGAAAGTCGTTGATATTATCGACTTGATGTATCTCACGAACGATGAGTATATTGTTGTTGAAATTCAAAAGCCGGACGGTGAGATTTGGGAACTTGAAATTGATAAGGAGTATGATGAGGATTTGGGCATTGAGTTTGAAAATCCAATCATAGATGATGCAACACGTTGTTCAAACAACTGTGTATTTTGCTTTATCGATCAATTGCCAAAGAACATGAGATCAACCCTTTATTTTAAAGATGATGACTCCAGATTGTCCTTTTTACAGGGAAATTTTGTCACTTTGACAAATTTGAATGAAGAAAAGTTTAATCGGATCATCGAATATAGAATTAGCCCCATCAATGTTTCGGTACATACCACCAATCCAGAACTAAGGGTGAGTATGCTTGGCAATCGTTTCGCTGGGAATATCATGGAACGCCTTGAGAAACTGACCTCTAACAACATTGTAGTGAATGCGCAGATTGTTTTATGCCCTGGTTATAATGACGGTGAAGCCTTAAGAAAGACTTTAGGGGATTTAATTACCTTAGGTCCAAATCTGCAAAGCGTTGCCATAGTGCCAATCGGTCTTACGAAACACAGGCAAGGCCTCATTGAAATGAAGGGCTTTGATTCGATGTCAGCTCAGAGTGTCATTGATATCGTACACCCTTTTCAAGAAATGGCACTGAAAAAAATCGGAACACGATTTGCTTTTCTAGCAGATGAATTCTATATCTTGTCCCAAAACGACTTTCCACCTTATGAAGCTTATGAAGCCTTCATTCAGCATGAGGATGGCGTGGGCATGATTAGAAAGCTTGACCATGAAGTGAGAGCCCTTATGGCATCTCATGATTATAAATTAAAATCATCGAGACAGGTGATGATTGCAACTGGTGTTGCAGCATACCCCTTTATTAAAGATTTGGCAGAAGTGGTTATGGCGTCGTTTACAAATTTAAAAATAGACGTTATGAGAATTGAAAATCATTTTTTTGGTGAGCGGATCACTGTGGCAGGATTGATCACAGGTAAAGATATAAAAGAACAGGTTTTAAACGCAGAGAATTGTGATGCCATTTTATTGCCAGTATCTATGTTTAGAGCAGAAGAAGACGTGATGTTAGACGATTGCACCATCACTGACCTTGAAACACATTATCATAAGCCCGTTGTCAAAGTCGGTGAAATGGGAATCGATTTCGTTGAAAGCATATTATTTGGAGGTAATTAAATGAGCAGAAAACCAATTGTTGCGGTAGTTGGCCGCCCGAATGTGGGTAAGTCCACATTTTTTAATAGAATAGCCGGTAGAAGAATTTCTATCGTAGAAGATACACCCGGTGTAACACGTGACCGTGTTTACGCAGAATGTGAGTGGCTTAAATACACTTTCACACTTATTGATACAGGTGGTATTGAACCGTCTTCAACAGATATCATTTTATCTCAAATGAGAGATCAAGCACAAATTGCGATTGATACAGCAGATGTCATCATCTTCCTTTGTGATGGCAAGCACTCTTACACACATGCAGATGAAGAAATCGCACAGATGCTTAGAGTTTCAAAGAAACCTGTGATCTTAGTACTTAATAAAATTGATGTGTATAACAAGCCTGCACATTTTTATGACTATTATAATCTAGGATTAGGTGAGCCTTTAATGATCTCATCTGCCAATGCCATGGGACTTGGCGATTTGCTGGATGATGTTGTAAAAATGTTCCCAGATGAGGCTTTGCTTGAAGATGATGATGACGCCATTAAGATTTGCTTTATTGGCAAGCCAAATGTTGGTAAATCATCTATGGTCAATAAAATCATCGGCGAAAATAGGGTTATCGTATCAGATATCGCAGGTACGACGCGTGATGCGATTGATACCCCTTTCACATACAAGGACCAGAAGTATGTATTGATCGATACAGCAGGTATCAGAAGAAAATCAAAAGTAAATGAATCTATAGAAAAATACAGTGTTTTAAGAGCACTTGCAGCCATTGAGCGTTCTGATGTTTGCTTTATTATGATCGATGCACAAGAGGGTGTTACAGACCAGGATAAAAAGGTAGCTGGATATGCTCATGAAGCGGGTAAGGCAATCGTAATCGTAGTCAACAAATGGGACCTTCTTGAAAAAGATAACCATACCTTCAATGAGTTTAAAATGAGAGTTCGTGAAGAGTTGGCTTACATGCAATATGCACCGGTTATGTTTGTTTCTGCACTCACTGGTCAAAGGGTAACACAGCTTTTAGAGCAGGCAGTATATGTTTCAAATAACCATGCCCTTAGAATTTCTACAGGTGTTCTCAATGACATCTTGAATGAAGCAATCGCGCTTAATCAGCCACCTTCAGACAAGGGTAAACGCCTTAAAATTTACTACGCAACACAGGGTGGGGTTAAACCGCCTACCTTTATTCTCTTTGTTAACGATAAGGAGTTGGCACATTTCTCTTACATCCGTTACATTGAAAATCAAATCAGAAAGAACTTTAATTATGAGGGCACGCCAATTGTGTTTAAAGTCAAGCAAAGAGGCGAGTAAACCTAATTAAGGTCATGATTTGAATATTTTGATTCACTTAAATTCAAAGAGTCAATCCTTCGAGCCCATATGGTGCAGGGGTCTTTCGAAGGACTTGGCTCTTTTTTTCGTTGAAGGCTTTAAAAATAGGGTATATATGAATTAGAAGCGATTTAGGGAGGCGATTTTATGTTACTTATTAAGGACCTAATCGAAGAAATGAGAATAGAAATTGGTGATGACAGCGACTTGTATGATGATGACGATTATGTAGATGAAGAAGACGATGACAATTGGTGGGATCATCCCTTAAGGGAATATGAAGAAGAAGACGAAGAAGACGAAGATGACTATGACGAAGATGAGGAAGATGAAGATGATGACGAGTCCGAAGATGAAGATGATGATTACGACGATTATGATTAAGATAAATCTCACAGAAAATTCTGAAAACGAATGACGATTTTAAACTAAAATGTTAAAATATAGACAATAGATAAGCAAGGTGATGTCATTGAAAATTGGTCGAGATAGGATGTGTCATTATGAGAGATTATAATTGTGAGTATTGTGGAATGCCAATTAGGAGTCGGATGGATTTAATTGTTTCCAAAGCGCATTATTTATCTGTCCCCAAACCCTACCATTATGAGTGTTTTGTTGAGCAAATGTCTGATATTAAAGCCTTTTATAATCAAGTAGAACCCATAAACAGTGTTTTATACAGCTTGCGAATTAGTATGCTGCTTGCTGTTTATTTGTTCTTGTTTTCTGTTAGAGTCCAAAGCGCAATGTATATGACATTTTTGGTTGTCGCTGGTGGAATACTTGCCCTAGAGTGTTTTTCAAGAGTATATAGTTTTTTTACATATGAGTGGCATTTGCCCACGAAAAAACAAATGAGAATATAATCTTTATGAGGTAATAAAATGAAAATTAGAATAGCAAGACATGTGAAAGCCATAGAACCCATGGTTCATTTTTATAGTGATTTATTAGGACTTGAAGTCATTAAAACCTTCAAACAGCATAATGGATATGACGGTGTCATTATGGGCTATAAGACATCGGACTGGGAAATAGAGTTCACTAAATCTACAGAATCGCCAATGCATACTACTGATGAGGATGATTTGCTGATTTTGAAGTATGATGATATTGAGGTTTATCGATCTGTGATTGAAAAGCTAAGTTTAGAGAAGAATATTGAATTTGCACCAAGAAATCCTTTTTGGGAAGACCAAGGGAAACTTTTTAAGGATCCTGAGGGCTATGGTGTTGTTGTTATAATGCAGGTAGAAGGTAGATGAGGCTAATATGAAAGCATTAATTGTAGTTGATATGCAATGGGGAATATTCAATAAGGCCACTAAGGTATATGAAAGTGATCAATTGATTCGCAATATAAACCTTTTAATTGATCATTTCCACGAGTTTAACCTGCCGGTTATTTTTTTAAGATTTACTGGCGAGTTCTTACTCATGAAAAACACAAAGGAATGGGCCCTTTTACCTGAAATTCATTTTGCACAAGGTGATACGGTCATCGATAAATTTAAAAGTGATGCCTTTAGTGAATCACAATTTACGGATGCCCTTGTAGACTTAAATGTAGATCATATTTATGTGACTGGGGTCATATCTCATGGTTGTGTTCAATCAACCGTTTACGGGGCTTTAAATGCCAATATGAATGTGACTTTGGTCAGTGATGCCCATAGCAATTTCTCTAAGGATGCAGGTTTTGTGATTGAAGCAGTCAATACGAGAATCTATAATGATCATGTCGAATTGCTTAGGACGATTGAAGTTGTCAGCTCTTAGCAGCATCATCATTTTGAAAACGATAAAGATCTCTAAAGCATTAGAATGAACTATAAAGAACTAGAAAGAACTAGAATAATCTATATAGTTCTATTACGAATTAGAAAAATCTATACGAATCACCCCCTGTCTATAAAGGTACCTAGCAGCTTATAATTTGTGAAAATATGAGGATTGCCATTTGTTTCGCCCACAATATGGCCAATCCTTTTTAATTTAAAGGGTAAATTTTCTAAATGGGTGGACTCGTGCTAAACTTTGCTGAATGAGTTTATGAACAGGGGGTTTTAT
>NZ_JBVBZF010000200.1:0-6500 GCF_057447755.1 Fusibacter sp.
AGATAAATAGGATGAGTGCGGGAGTGGGAGTAATCCGTTTTGACTAGATGATTTTGTGACACACAAAAAAAGAACTGAATCATATCAGTTCTTTTAAAGGTTAATGTGGTATTTTTTTATTCTAAACCATTTATTCTAGAATCATTGTGTGTTTAATTGTCCTTTTGATAATACTTGTCTTTGTATTCTGAGGTGGTCATATTGGTCATTTTCTTAAACACCCTGCTGAAGTACTGCTGGTTTGAAAAGCCAACCATGCTGTAAATATCCTTGTTTGAATTGGCTGGGTTCAGCAAAAGCTGTTTGGCTTTTTCAATTCGAACCTGATTGATATAATGTGAAAGATTTTGTCCAGTCTCCTTTTTGAAAATATGACAAACGTACTGCTTAGACAAGTTGATGACCTTGGCCACATCCTCAAGTGAGATGTTTTGATCGTAATTGTGATCAATAAAATTAATGGCGCGTTTGATTAAATGCTTGGACTGATTTCGTCTAATATATTTGAGTTCATGAACGATGAGGCTCAATAGATCACTTGTGGATGTAATCAATTGATCCAGATGCTTTGTGTTCAAAATAGACTCATGAAATGCTGCAAAGTTAAAATTTAGCTCGGTATTATCAAACACATACTGATAGGCACTGTAAAGTTCGCCAATGATTTGAATGACTAAGAGTTTAAGGAGCTTAGGTGGATGGTGGTTTTGATTGAACATTTGAGCAAGCTCATCAATACGTTTTATAGCAGAGCTGGCATCCTCTTTTCCAATCCAGTCTATGAACTCACCAACATAGGTTTTCTTAAGCTTTTGAGGCTCAACCAGTTCCCATTTGATATGATCAAGATTTTCCACATAGGACTCTGATTTTGAAATGTAAAAGAATTGCTCTTTACCCTTCAACAAGAGATCGTGTTGAAGACCAAGCTGGTCATAGGATGCAATTGAACTGGTATAGATTAATTTGAGTTTTAAATTAAAATACTGTAAAACCCCGTTTTCCACTGAGTTTGCAATTCGGTTGAGTTGAGTCAAGGTTAAATCTGGTGAAGCAATTAAAAACAAATGCTCGTCCATATAGCCGTTAAACAAAAAGGAGTAACCCTTTTCGTTGATTTGATCGGCCACTAAATTTACAGTTGTCTCGCTGATCTGTTTTGCATTTGGATGATCTGAAGAATCATTTTCGAGATAGATAAATGCATATTTGGAGTCTGGTTTGAGCATTTGCTGCTCATTTAGTCTTAAACTCAAACGGTCATCAAGATTGAACTTTACTTTGATTAAGTCATTGAGGAGGGCGCGTTTGATTGCTTTTTGATTAATGAGACTGGCAGACTTGTTTTGGGGTTTGTTGGGCGATTCATCAAGCGTGGCCTTTAGCTTACCCATAAGTTCAACAAGCTCATCATCAATGATTTCAGACTTTAGCATATAGTCAGATGCACCATTTTTAAGGGCTGTCCTGGCATATTGGAACTCATCGTAACAAGTTAGAACCACGATTTTCGTATGTTTATTAGTCTTATGGATTTGTTCTGTTAACCACAAACCATCTTTCTTGGGCATTTTGATATCTGTGATAACCACATCGGGATCAAGTGCTTCGAACTGAGCGAATCCCTGTTCGCCGTTTGAGGCTTCGCCAACTACTGTAAAGCCTATTGATTCCCAGTCAATGGTGTTTTTTAAGCCGATTCGAACAAGAACTTCATCGTCTACTATTAGCACTTTATACATGATTTTCTCCTTCTTTTCTAATGGGAAGTCTAACAATAACAGTAGTGCCAAATTGCTCTTTTGTCAATATTTCCTGTCCGAATTCTTCCCCGCAGAAAAGCTTGATGCGTTGATTGACGTTGTTTAGACCAGCTTTACTAAATTTACTTTCTGATTTTTGATCTTTAAAAATAGTCTTTAGTACCTGTTCAGAGATTCCTGGTCCATTGTCAATGATTTTGATGACTAAAGTTTCGGATTCAGTTTCTTTAAAACAAACCACATGGATCTCAAGCTTCTCTGCATTTTCCATGCCGTAGATGATACTGTTTTCAATTATTGGCTGCAAAATGAGCTTTGGAATCATGCAGTCATTTAAGCTTTCATCTACATCATAATCAATAATAAAGTCCTCATTAAAGCGCAGCTTTTGGATGTAGACATAATTTTGGATATACTCAATTTCTTCTTTAAGTGGTATAAAATCCCCACTTATGTTAATGCTGATTCGCAGTAATTTAACCAAGGCAACAATAGCGTTGCTTACGCTGTGTGCACCTTGTATTTTAGCCATCCACTTGATGGTGTTAAGTGTGTTGTAGAGAAAATGTGGGTTGATTTGAGCGTGTAAAGCTTCAAGCTCCACTTCTCTTTTCATCTTCTCTTCTTCAACCAATCGGTCGATCAATAGTGCCATTTCATCGATCATGTTGTTGATGCCGTCACTGAGCTGACTGATTTCATTGCTGGTCTTGACATTGGTTCTGACAGTGAGGTCCCCCTCTTCAACGCGTTTAATATCGTGTATGACTTTTAGCATTGGTTCTGTGTATTGGAGCGCAAAACCAAGTAAGAAGGCCATCATAAGTACGCCGTAAAGGCCACCTGCAAGTATGAAATAACGTTGAATTTGGTTAATCTCATTAAAGAGCATGTCAGATGAAATCGTTTTGACAATACGCCAGCCATTGGTATCCAAGTGACTGTAAAAAGCGACGTAGGATTGATTTTCAAGGTCATAGAAAACCTTGTCTGAAGAATGGTTGGGATTCATAATGCCTTGATAATAGGGTAAATTTGTAATAGCTGTTCCAATCATTGCCTTATCAGGATGACTGACGATCATGCCTGCCTCATCTATGATGAAGACTTCCCCCCCATCAGTGGATAGATTGCTATAGGCCTGGTCTAGTAATGATTCTTCCACATCTACCACCAAGACCCCGTAGTTTTCAAGTGTGTTGAAATTGATGATGTTTCGGACTACAGAAAAATAATATCTCGAAAAAACACCAGACAGTATTTTGATATTTTGCTGTTTGGTTGAGAACCATATAGGCTTGCCGTCTGTTTGATTTTTCATCATCAACTGTATGGAAATCATGGGGTTTGCCTTGTTGGTTCCAATGGCATAGGTTCCTGTGCTGTTGATCAGTGAGATGCCATCGATGTCATTTTTAGAAGCTAAAAAGCCTCTTAGGGTTTCATCCATGATTTTATCGTTAAGGGTTCCGTTTGCGAGTAAATCCAGAAAAGATGCACTTGCAAGCAAGCTTGTGGTGTAATCTTCAATGTCGCTGAGCATATAGTCAATTTTTTCGCCTGTTTCATGGATGGACTGAAGGGCAACTGCGCTGTATTTATCTGTAAAAATATCCTTTAATGTTTTAGACAGCAATGAACCAATGATAAACATTGGGATGATCATCAGGAAGATAACAATCATCATCAATTGGAATCTGAGGCTATGATAAAATTTAATTTTCTTCATCATTTACCTCTTTTCCATGATGCGTTTATAAATGGTGTTTGAGACATCTACAGGATCAAGGTCTTGTTCTATCATGTCGTGGAGCATGTTGTTGAGAATTTGCTCTATATAATAAAAGTTTTCAAGCTTTGGACGCAGATAAATTTTATCAGGTGACCATGCTTTTAAAACGGTTTCAATCTGAGGATGATCTGCTCTAAAATCTTGGGAGACCTCTTCATAAGCCGATTTAATCGTCGGTAAAGCACCCCCTGTTGGATCTGTAAGAATTCGCATTTGCATATCCTTGGCTGTTGCCCATGTGATGTAAAACCAGGCAGCTTCTTTTTCGATATCGGATGCGTACTTGTTTATGCCGATGCCTGACCCCCCATAGATGTTGGCACTTCTGTAGGAACCATAAGGCAAGATTGATGTACCAACATTTCCGCGAACTCTAAAATTTGATGAAGCATTTAATGCCGTAAAATTTTCATCCCAATTGATCATCATGGCAATTTTGCCCTTGTTAAAGGCCTCTGCTGAATCCGTCCAGTTCCAATTGATACTGTCAGGTGATGATGCAGAGACAATCTCTTTATAAGTTCTAAGTGAATCAATAAAGGTTTTGCTTCTAACGTCTAATGATTCGAAGTTTTCCTTGCCAAGTGTTCCAATACCAGGATCTTTAAAGTAATTGCCACCATTTGATGCTAAAATATTTGAAAACTCACAAAAGACAGCATTATGGGCTTGTGCGGTTTGACCACTGCCATATTCCACGATTTCATTGGGAACATATTTGTCAATCCATTGTGCGATTTCAATATAGCGTTCCCAGGTGAAATCCTTACTCCCAGGTGTCCAGTCATAGCCTTTTGCCTTCATGAAGGCATCCTTAAAATCTTCAAAGACATCTTTTCTATAGTAAAGGATCATGGTCGTAGAATCGAAAGGAATTGCATATAGCTTATCTTTGTCTTCAAAGTAGGAGCAGACCTCAAGCTGAGTGTTGAAAAAATCGTCTAGGGGTACTTGAAGCTGTGGCAAATCACTTCGTTCTATATAGGGATTTAATACCTCCAAATCATCATGAAAGCGGTTTAAGGTTTGATAAGGATCAGAATATATGACTTGATATTTGCCGGATTCTGATATGAAATCCAGATTGATCTTTTGAATAAAGGTATCATAATCTATGGGTCTAATCTTAATATTTATGCCAGTCAGCTTGGTGAACTCCTCACTTTCAACCGAGAGAATGTTTGAGCTTAAGTTGTTCTCAACGATAAAATTAAGGGTCACGCTTTCATATTTACGAATATCAAAGTCCTCAGGGAACTTAAAATTTTCAAAGGTAGTTCCCTTTAAATCAGGTGCTTCAACAGATTTGTTAAGGGGTTCTTCCTTATGAATGAGCACCTCTCTTTGGTCCCAAAGTATGATCAATAAAAAAAAGATAAGCGATATGATAAATATTAATAGTTTTTTCATTTTAACCTCCATGTTCAATGAATATCGTATCACATTCGCTTAATCATTCAACTTTTTTTATAACTCATTTAAATATTTTTATAAAATATGTGGTTAATTTATATTGTTGATTTGAATTTCTTTTGCATTACAGCATGCGATTATGTCGTTTTTATTGTCATAAAACATTTCAATCAGTGCCATAGGGCACTCAACGTTAACCGTCTCTATTTCAGCCTTCATAGAAAGTGAATTCTCAGATTTGTACTTTCGAACGTCGGAAATAACAGCTTTTAAGGCATCTCCAAACATGAGGTATTTATCTTTAATTACTCTTATCTCACACCATCTCATTTGGTGTAATGATTGGAATGATTCACGTTCCTTATAAAAAAGCTGATAGATATGGTCTGTCAAATGTGGTGTAAAAATGGCGTAGAGTTTGAGAATCATGAGGAGTGAAATGTAAAGAGCATACTGTGCCCCTGCTCTTTCAAGTTTTCCATGTACTTCAGGTTTATAAAGTCGATCTTTTACGATTTCAAGATAGTAGTCACAGAAATCTCGCCAGAAAAAGAGGTCAATCTCATGCCTTGCTAAGCCAAGCTCGTATTGATCAAGGTATTTTTCAGCAGCCTGCATGGTTTCCTTGGACCTCTCTATAATCCACTTGTCAACCGGTAGAAGACGCATTTCATTTTCTATTGAATAGTCTTTAAGGTGTGAAATGGTAAACTTTGAGGCATTCCAAAGCTTGTTGATGAAACGTTTTACGCCATCTAACTCCCCTTCATCGAAGAACGTATCCGTGCCGAGTTTGGCAGTTGCCGCCCAATATCTTACGGTATCCGCTGAATGACGGTCGATTATGGCTTTTGGACTCGTATTTGCATTGTTCTTTGATTTGCTGATTTTTTCACCTTTTTTTGCGAGGACAAAACCGCAAATCATGATGTCACGCCATGGGATTTCACCAGTATGATAGAGGCTTTTAACAATCGTATAAAAGGCCCAGGTTCTTATGATTTCATGTGCTTGAGTGCGCATGCTCATTGGCATAAAGTTGTCTCTTTGTGAATACGATTCATTTTTTAACATAGAAGTTTTGTTTGAATGCAAATTACCTTTTGAATGAATGGATTGATATGTGGATTCATATGTGACTTGTGATGCGTTTGAAAATTGAGTTTCATTTGTGGTTTGAGCTCGACTCTTGATCTGCCCATCGTTTGGACGAATGCGCTTGCCGTTTTCACCCCATAGGGCATTGATCTGCGGCGTTACAGATGAAGTTGCCCATGTGTCCAGTACGGCGGTTTCAGGTATAAATTCATTTGAACCACAGCCACAAGATGATAATGGTGAAGTCTCCATCGGATTTACTGGAAGTTGACTTTCATCTGCCAGTTTGATTTGACCACAAGCCTTACAGTACCATACTGGAAAAGGGACGCCAAAATATCTCTGTCTTGAAATGCACCAATCCCATTTGAGGTTTTTAACCCAGTCTAAATATCTGTTTTTCATGTGGGCTGGATACCAATTGATTTGGTCTG
>NZ_JBVBZF010000201.1:0-6479 GCF_057447755.1 Fusibacter sp.
ACCGAATAATTTTCTGAAGATCTCCGATTTCTCCTTACTGTCACTTAAAATCAGGCGTCTGAACTCACCTTGCGGAATCATCATAATCTGCCTGAACTGCTCAGCATTTAATCCAAATAGCTGGTTAATCTTTTCTGTGACATCCTTTACCCCTGAGAGAACAAGACCGTCCCCAGTAAGTTCTGCATCTGCATTTTGAATCGTTAGCCCTTCACCACTCAACTTTGCGCGCATTTGCTTGGGAATTCTCTTAATCTGATATTTTTTGCCTTTAAGTTCAAAGTTCAGGGTCACGGATGTCAGCTGGTCCGCCTTTGCATGATCACTTCTAAAACTCTCCGCATCTCTTTGATCACCTGACGAGACACCATAGAGGGCATAGATCAAGGCGTCAAAGATGGTGGTCTTCCCAGCACCCGTTGGTCCTGTGATTAAAAAGATCCCCTTGTCCTTAAATTTTTCAAATTCAATGGTTTCAATATTGGAAAAAGGCCCAAAGGCTTCCATGGTTAATGTAATTGGTCTCATTTAAGCCTCCCCCTTTATAGCATATTCAACAATTTCCTCAATAAATGTTCTTTCATGGTCTTCAAGTTCAGTGCCTTCTATTACTTGGTGGAACATATCAAACAAATTTACGGGGTCCTTCTCGCGTCTAATCTCTAAGTTTTCATTCACGTTTTCATTGATTTCACTGGCTTGAATTTCCATAGATAAAATATTGGGATAAACGCTCCTTAGCGTATTCATAGGATCCATCAAGGCACCCCTGTCTGTTAGGATGGCGTGAATATAGTCTTCATTATTGTGTTCTAGGGCAACTTCGCTTGAGGTTAATCCTTCGAGAGGCCCCTTTATAACCCTCATATCTCTAAGGGGGTTAAGGGAGATGAAGTTCACCGACTTTTCTCCTGGTGCTTTTAGGTCAACTTCTACAATGCCTTTTTGCGCTTGATTTTCAGAGAAAGAATACTTCAGAAGTGAGCCTGAATATCGGATATACTCTCGACCTGCCTTTTGAGGGTTGTGTAAATGACCCAGAGCAACATAGTCAAAGTCCACCAGATGCCTAAATGAAATCGCATCTGTCCCCCCAATATTAAGAGGCCTTTCAGAGTCACTCTCCTCTGGCATCTCAGTACCAACTATAAAGCCGTGTCCAACCACAACATTTTGGACAGTCTTATCCATGTCTTTCTTGATCGCATCTGTTATGTGGCCCATTAAATCATCACTTGACTTTATGTCTGTCTGATCAAATCGCTGGCGTGCTTCAAAGGCTGTCATATATGGAATGACATGAAAGGCCACCGTCTCACCCATTTTGCCTTTCAGCGTAATGGTTTCATAACCTTGCTCTGATTTGCCAACGATATAGAGACCTTTCTTCCTCAAGAGATTTGAACCGAAAGACAAACGTTCACTGGAATCATGGTTACCGCTGCACATAATGACCTTTATGCTCAAAGTTTCAATTATATCTGATATAAATGCATTCAATAGAGACACTGCTTCAACAGGTGGAATGCTTCTATCATAAACATCTCCAGCCACAATGAGCACTTCTGCATTGGTTTCTATAAGTCTATCTTTTAATCGGTCCAATATATATGCTTGATCTTCAGTCATAAAAACGTTGTTGATTAACTTTCCTAAATGCCAATCTGCCGAATGTATTATTTTCATCTCAATCCTCCTGTCACTACTATTATAGACTTTATTTAGCCATAATTAAATACATGTTCACTTGTAAAAAAAAGAGCCTCCAACCGCGTTAGGTAGGGGCACTGGGGAGGCTCAATGGGGTATAACAAACAAATTGAGATAATTGCGAAAAACTTCACCTATTTTCTATCTTAAATCTAACCAAAGGCCTTAATGATGTAGTTTTTAAAATTTTGAAGCGCTTGTCTGTTTTCAGATTTTATGATCACAACCGTCTCTTGGTTGTGCCATGCGCAAAAGTTTGTATTTCCGATTTTATATCTTATGTATGAATTACCATCTATGTCAAAAGTCATTTTAATGACGTTTTGATGTTTTAACAGGTCATATATTTCTTGGGCTCTCTCTGCCGTTTCGTATTTTATGATGCTGAGATTGACATGGGCTTGTTCTACTAAGAATTGGCGTTCATAGGCTTCGAATTCTTGGGACTGATAGTAACCACTCTCCGACTCTGTCTCCACCGGTCTATAAATCGCTTGAGAATCCATGAAGGTCGAGAAATCAGTGATGGAGTAGGGTACGCTAAAGGTAATACTCTCCGAGGAGAATAACAAAAACAGCAAGAGGACTGAAGCCCCAGCCAAGGTCAATTTTAGGACGTTTTTAATTACCTGATGAACCATTTGTAATTTACACCTTCCATTTCTCTAATTTCTATGAGATAAGCCTTGCCAATTGGAGTGAGCCTTACCCAAGAGGCGTTTAAAAAAATAGGATTTGGGCTATGGGTTGGCCTCAAATCCTATTTTTTTAAATTGTCTAGGAGTTTATAAAGGTTAAGAAGTCTACTTATTAATCTGTTTCCCTCAAGCAATTTGGAACTTCTGGTTGATGTACCCAAAACATACAAGCCGAACTAAGATTGGTTACTGCAAGACCCAATACGGCCATTACAAAAACCTGATTCATTTTTTTAAAACAATTTTTCATAATATTTTTCCCCTTTCTTGTATTTATAAAAGAGTGGTATCATTGTGAGCATTTGACCCAAGAGTGCAAGACTCATCATTTTGAAACCCTCTGAATAGCCTAATACGTAAAGGAATATACTTATCATAATTGTAGCAAGTGTAAAATAAATCGTTTTGACCTTGCATTTTTGCTTGCGTTTGTCGCTTAAAGGTTTTGATTCGGTGTCAAGGGGTGCCATTATCATTATAAGAGCACCGGACAGCACACCTAATATTAAATATGTGAAATGATGTCCACTATAAAGCGACATAATTTCAATTGAGACCAATGCCAATCCACTTATTGATAGAAAACAACCAATAAAGGTCTTCGCATGATAGCCTCCTGCATTCATCCTAACAATACCGAAAGTCGTCAGATAGACCACAAGGAGATCCAAACAGTCAAATAGTAAGCCAAGGATTACAAATCCAATGATATCCAATAGAATTTCAATGAATAAAAGTAAGCCGTATTCAAACTTTGCCTGTTCATACTCATTTTTGAGTTGATCTTTAAAAAAATGCTGTCCAATCTTTTTCGCTAGTGTTTGGATCAAATGAATCACACCCCGAAGATGATTTTTTTCCCGTTAACGCTTTTCTTTTTTTCTCTCGCGTCTGACCTTATTATATAGGGTGTCTGTAAATGCTGACAAGGCATGTGGCTTATTTGGAACGATTTGCGTCCTATTTGGAACAAGCGCCACTATAGCGCATTTGATTCTGCTAGAATGCTACACTTTAAAATAAACCGATCTTCAAGGGCCTGAATTTCAAATAGACCATGATGCTTGTTGATGAGTTCTTCAATATTTCTAAGGCCATAACCATGAAGCTCTCTTTCCTTCTTATGGGTGATCAAACGACCACTTTCACGATGATATTCACCATTTGATGAATTTTCGACATAGTAGTTGATATAACCTTTTTTCATAAAAAGCTTCACTTTAATGGTCGGTTGACCCGATACTGCTTCGCAGGCTTCTATGGCATTGTCCATCGAATTGCTGATAATAATTGCCAAGCTGTAGTCCAGTGTATTAAGAGTGCTCGGCAGAACAACCTCTCTATCCACCTGAATGCCTTTTAAGCGCGCCTCATTAATCTTCTGATCCAAAATAAGGGCCACCGCTGTATTTGAACTTCTCAGATGTCCATCGAGCTTTGCCTGCTCGCCAATTAAAGTTTCAATGTACTTAACCGTTTCATTTTTCTTATCATGTTGCACCATGGTACTGATTGCTTGAAAATGATTTTTATAGTCGTGTTGATTTCTTCTGACTTCTGCCATAACAGCCTTAAGCGCTGATACTTGAATGCTCTGTTGGCTCAGTGACAACTCCACCATCCTCTTTTCAATCTCGACCTGAGTATTTTTATAGACGATATTGCTGACAAAAAGGACTAAAATGTTACAGATGAGCATGACAAAACTCAATACCAGAACACTTTGATTTGCCTTGTCACTGACCACATACTGCCTATAAATATCTGCCACAAAAAATGCGACAATGATGTTGAGCATAAACATCAATATTAGTATGAGGGACTGGTAGCGCTTACCCACCCCTGTATCGAGCTTTGTGATTCTAAGTGTGTTGACCACTAAAAAAGCCAAGAGTTTGCTGTTGATGGCTACAATAAAGCGTTCTGATCCAAGACTTGCAATCATCATGGGCGTTATGTCAAAGAACAATCCCATTAAGACAATAAACACAATCTCACAGGCAATCAAGATGAGGTCCACGGTTATAATAGCGAGTACAATTTTAAGGATATTGCGCTTGCCATATCGCCAAATGCCTATACCCAGCCAGTAGACGAACATGATCAGCATCACATAGATTGATCCCGTCTCAAAAATATGATTTAAATAGGATAAAATCGCACCACCTACTGTTACAAGTATCAAATCATCAATAAATTTTGTCTCTTTAATCTTTGAAAATTGCTTTTTAAGAAATAGTAAGACAATGAACATTTCAAAGAGATTTATCGCGTTTTCAATGATCAGCCATTCCATGACTTAGTCCCCCCACAGCTTTCTTTTAATCGCATTTTGTACATTTTCCACATTGGCTTTGCTCACAGGTACTGGCATTTTTTCATCCCCCATGTAAACCGTGTATCGCTCAAGTTTATAAATTCGATCGACATTTATAAGATAACCTTGGTGGCTTTTGAGAAACATGTCATCTGACAATCTCAAATGTATGTCCTTTATGGTTTCCCTTACCTCGAACCTTCCATTTAATGTGTAGAAGACCGCTTTCTTACCGATCTTTTCAATGTATATAATTTCCGACTGCCTCAACAAAATTTGCTCGCCATCAACCCTTATCGCAATGGTCTTGGACATGTGATTTTCGATAAACATCTGCTCTTCCAGTTTGAGATTGATGAAATTAAGCAGTGCCTCAAAATCATCCTTGCTGATGGGTTTTATCAAATATTTAAGGGCTTCAACTTGAAATGCTTCAAAGGCATAGGCTTCATAACTGGTGGCAAAAACAACCAATCCTCTTGGGCTATATTTACGATACATTTTAGCAAGTTCAATGCCGTTGCGCTCATCTATATCAATATCAAGAATAACAGCGTCAAACGATTCACGCTGAATTAGGGATAGGGCCTCCAAGGAAGTTCCTGCACGGTATACGCTTATCGGAAAGGCATCAAAGGCCTTAGTCATATTGACCATATTTTCTAAGATTTGTGGTTCATCATCGCATATTAACAGCTTCATAAGCAGCCTCTTTCGTAAAAATAAATAAAATTCTCTTTTATTATAATAACATATGAATCCAATCGTTTGAACGTAATTGCATTTATCTGTATAATAGATATAAGACAAAACATACGAGGGTTTAAGATGAAAATCGGTGCTTTTGCTACACATAACAACTTAACAATTGATACCATTAGACATTATATGTCACTCGATTTGATTGTCCCTGAAAAGGTGGGTTCTCAATATGATTTTGACGACCGATGCCAGACAGACCTCAATGAAATCATTCATTTCAAAAGCCTTGGCTTCTCACTTCACGAAATCCAAAATCTTTTAATTTTGAGAAGGATCGGAAGGCTTACTGGTTATGAAAAAAGCCTCTATTATCAATCCTTTTTCGAACATAAACTGAGCGAAATCACAGCAACCATCTACCAGCTTGACCAAATGAGCATCAAATTAAAAAATGCAGTTAAAGAACTTGACGATGCCACTCAAAAACCTGATGTTCAGACCACATTCGGAATTTCCTTTCCGTTTATAGAACAAATCGCCTGTCACAAGTGCAGGTCATCCATGATCTTAAGTGAAGGGGCTGTTGTCAATCAAAAGATCGTCTCGGGCAGGCTTACCTGTGCTTGTGGTGTGTCCTACACCATTGAAGAGGGTATCCTTATCGTCGATCCTCTAGACCTGATTTCAACCAAGGCGCTCGATAGTCTTGAAAGCAACTATATGGAAGATTACATAACCCATACAGACTACAATTACTTGAGTAAGCTCTACAAGAGTTTCGAATGGGCCTATAAAAATATAAATCTCTCTGGATATGCCCATAAAAACCTTCTGGATCTCGGAGTAGGTCATGGTTTCTTTCTGCGGTATTTCTATGAAAGCATTGGAACCAGCAATCGCTATATTGCCGTTGACCACGATATTGGAAGGCTAAAATGGCTACAGAGAAGACTTGCTGTTACACCAGCATCCTTTGACCTTGTTTTGATCGCTTGTGACTTCATGAAGATTCCCCTTCAAGATCAGTCCGTAGATGTTGTTCTTGATATTTC
>NZ_JBVBZF010000202.1:0-6474 GCF_057447755.1 Fusibacter sp.
GGCGGAAAATGTCGTGTTAGGCGACGTGATATGTTTTCTATCCGTTTGAAACCATAACTTAATTAGCCATAATTGCTGATCTAAGAAAGCCAGACTTCTGTGCCTAATAAAATTATGTATTAACCAAGTCCCTAATCCCGTATCTAAAAATAAACCATTAGACCTCCAATTAATAAAAAACAGACTGAGATTCAAACAGATTTGAAACCTATCAACTAACTTCAAAAAGATAATGCCTAACTGGATTTCTTAGTCGTCCCTATTGAGATGACAACCTGTCAGTCTCATGTTTGCTCAATCGAATAATTGTATAGACCTAGTTCAAGTTTGCACCTAGATAGCGTCAACACTTGTTGAACCAAACCTAATAGTTTAATTCTATATGATTTAAATTTTACTCTGATTACACTAACAAACTCCCCATGTCGCTTAACTACAGTATTCCCGAACCTCCCGCTTTCACTATTAAAAATAAGAAGTTTCAGTTATTTAAATACTCTCTACTTATTATACTATAAATTGTAAGATATGCACTATTTTACATTGAAATACATGACCATATAATAAATGACATTTATGCTTACAGACGAGGAAAACACTACATACCTCGTAGTGTTTTTAGAAGTTACTTACCCATATAGAATGGTGTTCTCAGGTGTTTTTAGTGCTTTGCGATTAATGATTGGGATGCCGAGTTCATCTGCTAGTGCTCTGATGGCATCTTTGTTGGGTTTTTTTAGCTTTTCATGGATGACAAAGGCGTCTATTCCAGATTCGATTGAGGCGATGCATTTTTTCAGATTTGTGAGGCCCTCGTCCTCTGTGTACAATTCGTTTTCAACCCAGCGTGTTGGTAGAATATGTGTTAAAGATACAGGATGCGTTGGATGAAGTACTGCATTTGTTATGGTATCTTCAAAGTGCATACCACCGATATAGAGTACATTTGGAAGCTTCTTTTCATTATTAAAGACTGCCATGATGGCTTTTGATATGACAGATATTGCTTCTTTATTATGATAGCTTTCACTCGTACTGCCGATTTCGATATCGATTAAGGGTACGTTAACATGGTTCAACCACTCCACGTTTCCACCGTAGACGACTCCTGACCAATGAGTTGCTTCTGTGGTCACACTGAAGTCGTCTAATGAGCCCTCTTGACGATATTCTTCCAGGGCTCTTGCGATGTTTGTGGCATAAATTGGTTTACTGATGAGAAAATTGGCAGATGAAACGTCTCCAACGGTGTGGATGGCTAATATTTTATCTGGAGCATTTGAACCCCCGTGCCAGTTGACCATCCCGATGATCACAGCTTCTTTGAGAGCTTCTAGTATGGGCATATATAACTCATGGTCTTGGCAAAGGACAACGCGGGTGCGTATAAATAGTATTCGGTTGTTGTTTTCATCAATATGTTCCAGTACTGGATAGCCATCAACCATCCAGTCAAGTTCGGTTAACTCATGTGTGTTTTGAATCATTTCCATGACCTGTGGTGCTACTTGATCCAGTTTTGAATCTACACATAAAAAATAGGCTGCTGTTTTCATTAGACTATATCCCCCCATACGATTTTCCTGTAGTTTTCAGGATCGGTATCTCCTTCAGTGTTAATTAATAGTATGATTGATTTTTCGTTTAAGTGCAATTTGTCTCTAATTGCTCTGTACTGATCACTATGCATAATCAATTTTAAGAAGCCCATGCCAATGGCCCCGGACTCACCTGATATAATGCTGGGATCCCCCAACAGTGGATTGCCTAAGATTCGCATTCCAAGTTCGGATACATCATCAGAGCAAGCGGCGTATAAATCGGCATAATCTCTCAATAATACCCAAGAGATTGTACTTGGTTCTCCACATGCTAAGCCTGCCATTATGGTCTGTAAATCCCCATGAACGGCGTGTGGTAACCCATCCCCAGCTTTAGCTGATTCATAAATGCAAGCGGCCTGATCAGGTTCAAGTATGGTGAAGCTTGGGTGAGATTGTCCATAAAGGCTTACCATATAGCCTAGAACACTACTTGCGAATGACCCTACCCCTGCTTGAAGAAACACGTGAGTTGGTTTATCTATAGACATTAGTTTCATTTGTTCAACGGCTTCTTGAGCGAGTGTTGAATAGCCCTGCATAATCCACGTTGGAATTTCTTCATACCCCTCCCAAGCAGTATCTTGAATAAAAACCCCCTTGTTTTCATCCGCATATTGCTTGGCAAATCGCACAGCATCATCGTAGTTGACATCCAGTATTTCTGCCAGGGCACCTTCGTTTCGGATATTCTGTAGCCTTATTTCTGATGATCCTTTTGGCATGAAAACAACAGACTTTTGACCAAGTTGATTTGCTGCCCATGCAATCCCGCGACCGTGATTACCATCAGTGGCAGTGACGAAGGTGACATCACCAAGACGCTTAGCAATTTCATCAGATGTGATTAAATCAAAGGTCATATCTTCTTCCTTTAAACCTAAGGTGGTGACAATATATTTTGCAATTGCATAGGAACCCCCTAAAACCTTAAAGGCATTAAGTCCGAAGCGATAGGATTCATCCTTCACCAGTACTGCCTTCACACCTAAGGCCTCAGATAAGGCTTTAAGGCTATGTAGTGGTGTGGCGTGATAGGTTTTAAAGCTCTTGTGAAAATTGTAGACGTTTTCCAGAGCGGAAGGACTTAGGGCTTTTGTACTGGCTCTTGATTCCATTTGGTAGTCAGTATGGTTACTGTCGACAACTGATATTCGATATTTTTCCATGTTTGTGCCTCCTGATGGTCTATATGTGGTCTTTATGTGTTTTTTCTGACGCTAGTCTCTTTGTTGCTGCATGTACAAGGTGTTTGGATAAAATCCTAATTTTCGATAAAAGCCAATAGTAGCAGCATTTTCTTGGGATACTGTAACGCCAATTCTTGTACACGCAATTTCTCGCATCCACTGAAGATGTGAACTTACCAGAGCCTCACCAATACCCCTGCCTCTTTTTGTAGCATCAACATGGATGGATTCAACTTCACCAACACCATCCTTTATGGTAGAAATGCAGTAGCCGATGATGTTTTCATGATCTTGACAAACTGTAATCTTATAGAGATTTTCATCCATCGCTCTAAACTTTTTCATCCGATCACCAAAGCATAATAACTCATATTCATGACTAAAATACTCCGACAAGGCTTCATGATAGGCTCTATTTTTTTCCCAAAGGGTCTCAATGAGATCGATGTTTTCTATTTTTATGTCTAAATATTTCATAATTTTATGCTCTCCAATCCTTATATTTTTTCTAATGACCTATTCAGTTTGATTTGTTGGAAAACGTTCATATGTAAGAACTTTCTCTAGGGACTCATCCCAGTTCGCTTTGTTGGACATAAAGATATGGCCATCTGGTTTTTTATCTAATTTGCTGTCTAAACTACCTGCTGGTACCACCAATATGGCCCCATTCATTTGTAAATTAGGAAGTGCAGCGCCGCAGATATTACAAAAGCCTCTTACGTGATTTGTATTTTCCAGCTCAAATCTTCTCACATTTTCTTCACCACTTAACCAAATTAATTCAGCTTGTGTAGAAAACAAATTTGCCGCATGTGAGGAGCCTGAATCCTTACGACAATATTTGCAGTGACACAAGTAAAAATGATTGAACTCGCCAATAACTTTAAACTTTACAGCCTTGCATAAGCACGAACCTAAATATTCCAATGGTGAAAACCTCCTTTATGATAAATTGACGGTTACTTTGTAACTATTATACTATAAATACTAATTTAAGGACAAACTCATAATATAGGAAATGAAATTTGTTTATCTTATGCACGTCATATTTTGTTGATTAATTAATAACCGAAATTAAAATAGCCCTCTGCGTTATAAACGCAAAGAGCTATTAAACTATTATTTTATATGTACTTTAGCATTTGAATAAGATAGTCAGATGAAAAAAGGTCTTTTTCTTCCTTTTCCAAATATCTTTCGCCAAAATTGAAGAATCCGTTTTTTGAATAAAACTGGGTTATGTATTCTACATCATCGCATTCTAAGAAAACAATTTTACCTCCGATTATACTTTGAGCTAGTTTAACGCGATCAAGAGCAATTTTTAAAAGTTCATCTCCTGTTATAAGTTTGTTATACTCATCTTTATAATTTTTGCCAAATTGTGCAAGTAGAATTGCTGGTAATGTATAAGTTTTCGTTGTCTTGTCAAACTTACAGAATTTTGCCAATCTGCCACGTTTTGTTTTTGACAAAGCTTTCATATGGCTTACAATTACTTTATTACTCAGTGCAAAATATCCAATTAGAACGGGTTTCTTTTTAAATGAGGTATAGACCAGTTGCGTTTTGGCTAGACCTTGCTTCGAGAATTCAATTGCTTTTCTATGTATGAAATCTTCAACATCTTTGTTATGTGGACAATAAAAATCAAGGAGCATAGATTTGACTCTATCCTCCCCAAGTTCACTTATCATATCATCTAAATCGAATATATTATAACCATCCATACTATTCTCCAAATATAGATTTGATTTTATCTTTTGAAATACTTTTTACAGATTTCGACATTTTAACTTCTTTTGAAGGTCTTTCAGAAGCATGTTCAAGAGCTGTGATAAAACGGTCCGCTAATTTGGAGTCCTTGATATCAATATTTTTTAAAATACTACTTGTTGCCATACTTATCACCCTTTTCATTCGTTATTACTAAGATACCCAATTATTATTAAATAATTCACTTCATTAAATATATCGGCATATAGAAAAAGTTTCTTGATGTAATTGAGTATCATATAACATAGTCTACCTCTTTTTTCTTTATATTTCAACATCTATTAGATTTATTTAACATTTTAAGATATTTTGAGAAATGGCTTAATAATGCCTTAAACAGTTGATATAGCATATTATAATAATTTATTCATTATTGACTTAAAATGTTAATTTTAAAAAAAACACCACCCAATTGGTGGTGTTTTTAACTATGTAGCGAGTAAATCTATAAGCCGAGTTCTGTATTAGACAATCATCTATCTAGACGTAGTGTTACCAATACGTTCAAGCGACCTACCACTGGGGGATACGAGCAGCATCCTTTTTATACCCTAACTTGGTCTTGCTCCAGGTGGGGTTTACAGAGCCACATAGTCGCCTATGCGCTGGTGAGCTCTTACCTCGCCTTTCCATCCTTACCTCTAAAAAGAGGCGGTCTATTTCTGTTGCACTTTCCTTGGAGTCGCCTCCACTGGGGATTACCCAGCACCCTGCTCTATGGAGCTCGGACTTTCCTCATGCCAAAGCACGCGATTGTCTGATTTACTCTAACACATTATATAGCATAAATCGTGAATTTGCAATACATTGAATAAAAACATTTATCGCATCTACTTAATACTGCGATCAGGTAGATGCGATAATTTTGGGGGAGTTTCTATATTAACTCAGAAGAGGCGCAAAATGCTATTTCATCTCTTTAAAAAGTTTTTTGAGGTTTGGATATAATTTAGCAAATGACCCATACTTTTTATTGTAGAGTGCTACATTTGAAGGATTTGGGACATATGAAGCTTCTGTTTTAATGAGTGCCTTACAGGCAACCTCCACAGATTCAAACACACCTTGTCCAACTGCTGCCAGTATAGCAGCACCATATGCAGGACCCGCATCCGTTTCAAGCTTTACAACCTTTGTGTTTAAAGCATCTGCAATCATTTGACACCAAAACTCATTTTGTGCACCACCACCATTGATTCGAATTTCTTCAACAGGTTGGTTTAAAGCACTAAATATTTCAAATGAATCTCTAAGTCCAAAAGTGACGCCTTCAAGTACAGCTCTGGTCATAGAGGCTTGATCGTGAGTCATGTTGAGACCCCAAAATACACCTCTCGCATCTGCGTCATTATGAGGGCTTCTCTCGCCCATTAAATATGGTAAGAAATATAGGCCGTTATCAATGGCTACGTGCGATGCGCTTTCTAAAAGGTCATTAAAAGCGTTTGTTTTAAGAGCCTCTTCCACCCACCACTTAAGTGCACCTGCTGCAGAGAGCATACAACCCATAAGGTGATATTTGCCGTTTGCATGACAGAAAGCATGGAGACCGTTGTTTGGATCTTTTTGGAAGGTTTCAGAGTTTATAAAGACAACGCCTGATGTACCAAGAGAAATTGAGCATTTGCCATTTTCCACGACACCACCGCCCACTGCCGCACAGGCTTGGTCGCCACTACCGATGATGATTTTAACATCATTTAAAAGACCAAGCTTACTAGAAATTTCTGGCTTCAAGAGGCCAATTGGGTGGTATGCTTCATATAATTTTGGCAGTTGATTCTCTGAAAGCCCTAAAATTTCAAGCATTTCTTTGGACCATTTTTTATTTTCAACATCAAGATAAAGTGTTCCTGATGCATCCGCATAGTCTGTTGCAAAGACGCCACTGAGCATATAAGCCA
>NZ_JBVBZF010000203.1:0-6426 GCF_057447755.1 Fusibacter sp.
CCAATGCAGAAACGTTAATAAAGCAATTGACCGCACTTGATCAAGAGGTGGTCGATAAGGTGGCTGCAAGCGACCATAAAATTTATTTGATTTACCATTCATCCTACAATTACTTTGCATATGATTATGGTCTGTCCTTTATTTCTATTGAAAACGAGGGCAAGTCACCGACTATCCAAGACATTCAAAATGCCATTGACATTGCCAAGGCCAATCATATAAAAACACTATTTTATCAAAACGAGTTTTCTGTGGAACAAGCTAGGTCTATTTCTGAGCAAATTGGTGGCAATGCCGTTCCTCTTGAACCACTATCTGAAAATTACTTTGACGCAATGAATCTACTAATTCAACATTTAGGTGAGTGAGGCTAATATGGATAAGGATTTACTACTACAGCTTAAGGACATTAGTGTCCAATATGGCAACAATCTAATTTTGGACCAAATCTCCATTGACATAAAGCGTGGAGATTACATAGGCATCATCGGACCAAACGGTGCCGGAAAATCAACACTGATTAAGGCCATCTTGGGGTTGATCCCCATTCAAAAGGGCGTTGTCAACAAAGCTTCACAGCTCCGCATTGGATATGTCCCTCAGTATTCTCAGTTTGAAAAAAACTTTCCGATAACCGTCATGGACACGATTCTCATGGGAGCCATTAAACCGCGTTCAGGGCTCTTTCATCGTCATTCAAAGGCTGATAAAGAAAAGGCGATTTCACTTGCAGCCTACTTGCATATAGACAATTGTCTCGATAAAAACATCAACAAGGTCTCTGGCGGACAAATGCAAAAGGCCATGATTGCCAGAGCCATGATTCAATCTCCTGAGATTCTAATCCTTGATGAGCCGACTTCAAACGTCGACAACAGCTCCAGAAATGAAATCTATGATATTTTAAGAGATATTAACCGCGATCAAAATACCACTGTTTTACTCATCAGCCATGACATTGGCGCTGTCTCTTCCTATGTTAAATCGGTTGCCTGTTTAAACCAGACCCTTCATTATCACCCTGAAAGGGCCTTTACTAGTGCAGAAATTGAGCGTACCTTTGGTTGCCCTGTGGACTTGATTGCACATGGTGCACCACACAGAGTACTTGAACAACATGAAATTATAGATCTCAGTGCAAGGAGGCCTCAATGATACTCGCAGACTTTTTAAAGTATGACTTTTTGCGCAATGCCTTAATTGGTGGTATTCTCGCCAGTATCCTCTGTGGCATCATCGGCACTATCATCATTGAAAAAAAACTGGTGATGATGAGCGGTGGTATTGCTCATGCCAGTCTTGGTGGCATTGGTATTGCTCATTATTTTAATTTTGACTACCTAATCGGTGCACTGTCATTTTCATTTCTATCAGCCCTGGTCATCTCAGCATCTAGAAAAAATGAAAAGGCTTATACCGATACTATTATTGGCATGATCTGGTCCTTCAGCATGGCCATAGGCTTATTGTTTATCTATTTAAAGCCAGGTTTCCCACCAGATATTAACGGCTTTTTATTCGGAGATATTCTTACCGTCTCAAACAGCAACTTGAAGTTCATCGCTTTTTCACTGGCAGTCACCTTAGTGGTTATTCTCTCCCAGTTCAACTACTGGAAGTATTTCCTGTTTGATGAAGAGTATGCCTCTGTCCTAGGCATTAATGTCGAACGCTACACCTTGATTTTATTTGCACTCATATCACTTGCGATTGTGGCACTTATAAAGCTTGCAGGCATTATTTTAATTATTGCCTTGCTCACGATTCCACCCATGCTCGCAAAATTGTTTTTTAGCAAGTTCAGTCAAGTTATGATTGCCTCTGTCCTTGTGAGCATCTTGTTCATCATCTTGGGATTGCTTGTATCATACAGCTTGAACATACCTTCTGGCATTACCATTATCATCATCAGTAGCGCTTCATTTTTTGTCGCTAAACTCATAAAGACCAAGTCGCTATTTTAGGCTTTAGTTTAATCAAATAAAGGGTTTATTGCTCATCTAATTTCTTAGATTTGCAATAAACCCTTTTTAATTTTCAACATTCACTTGAGGTTTTTGCTTGATAATCTGATGTTGCCAGTTGCCTGTGAGATAGATCAAAAATCCAATCACACAGATGATAAGATTACTCAAAATCATGGCATACCAAACACTGGATGGTTCAAAATTCGACCATTTGCTAAGTGCGAAAACCATGGGAATTCGAAGGCCCCAAAGGCGCCCCATCATTATGACCATTGCAGACATGGTATGACCTGATCCCTGAAAAGTACCTACCAAAATTTGAAAGAATCCCATTAAGGGGATTGAAATAATAATCATCTTCAGATATTCTGTACTGCTCTCTATGACCACTGCCTTGGTTGCAAAAGCAGACACAATTGCCTTTGAAAAGGGCCACATGATTAAGCCCCCTATGACGAGAATCGTCGTTGTCAACAAGGTGCTTGTCTTTACGGCCTCTTTGGCACGACTCACATTCTCAGCACCTAGGTTCTGACCCACCACAGTGGCAAGTGCACTCCCAATCCCCATTGCTGGCATCATAATCAAGGAACTCACACGATTGCCTATGGCAAATGCCGTCAAAGTCGTCTCTCCAAATGTGATTAAGAAAACATTCAATATTGTAAAGCCAAAAGCTGTTGTGGCTTGCCCTATTGAGGAAGGTAAACCAACCCTAATGATTTTTTGTACAATTGCTTTATCCCACTTGAGGTCTTTCCCCTTAATTCGAATGCCACTATCCTTTAGAAATAAAAGACTCACAGCATAGACTGCAAAGATTGCCTGGGAAATGACCGTTGCAATTGCAGCACCTGAGATGCCCATGTGCCAAACAAATATAAAAATCGGGTCTAAAATCATATTTAAAATGACCGATGCACCACCAATCATCATTGGCGTGATCATGTCCCCTTGGCCCTGCTTAATGCCATTGAAGGCATACATTAAAAATAAGGCAGGCATACCCATAAAGGTAATCGATAGATACTGATAAGCATTTTCATAGAGCGATCCCGTCGCCCCCATCCAAGCGACAATAGAACCACTCATGGTGTACCCTACAAGCGCAAAGACAACCGACATTAAAAACAAAAGACTCAGTACTTGACCTGATACAGATTTGGCCTTATTATACCGTCCTGCACCTATATATTGAGAAATCAGTGCACTGGCTGCAATGGACATGCCAATGCCAAAAGCCATTACCAAGAAATTGATTGACCAGACCAGCTGAATGGATGCTACCTCATTTCCACCAATGCGACTTACAAAAAAAGTATCTGTTAAATTGTAAATTGTATGGATAAAATTGTTGATCATAACGGGCAAGGACAATGTCCATATGACCTTTTTCATATCGCCTTTTAAAATTAATGTACGCTTCTCTGAATAATCCATGATGACTCCCCCTAATATACATTTAGTATAGCATAGGATAATTAGCAACTCAAATATTTCGTGACGCTAATAAATCACCTGAATTTTACCATATTAGCCCTTTAAACCTTTTAAATTTCTGTTATAATATTTATAACTCAAAACACGAAAAACAAGGAGGATCCAATGGTCGTTGGCAATTTTAATGATTTAATCGCTTCAGAAATAATGAGCAGTGAAGCTAAGAATGCAGCTATGAAAGTACTCGTATCTCCGTCAGAAGGTTGGGAAGATCACGTTATGAGAGTCATCGAACTTCAAGCAGAAGGTTTTTCGCCTAAGCATGAGCATGATTGGCCTCATATCAATTATGTCATAGAAGGTGAAGGCACTTTGTTGATCGAAGATACACTACATGAAATTAAAGCTGGTAGCTATGCATATGTACCTTCTAATACTTTACACCAATTCTCAAATACAGGCACCACACCTTTGAAATTCATTTGCATCGTTCCTGTGAGAGGACATAAGTAAACAGTTCTATCCCTTATCTAAAGAAAAGAGGCTCAAAATATATATGAAATATTTGAAAAAATCGGTGGAGAGACCTCCTGAAGATCTCAAAGCATTAAAATCAAACGTCACTCAAATCATAGACTCTGTACGTCAAAATGGGGATGCTGCCCTACTGGCTTATAACACACAGTTCGATTCAAACAAGAGACACAATCTCAGGGTGACTCCTGAAGAAATAAAAAGTGCCTACAAATTGGTTTCAAGCGAATTGATAGAAGACCTAAAAATAGCCTGCCAACATATTCGCGATTTTGCCATGGCTCAAAAATCAACAATCACAGATTTACCCCTATTTGAAGTTTCTCCAGGCATTGAATTAGGCCATAGGGTTCTTCCAATCGAATCTTGTCTCTGCTATGTACCTGGTGGTAACTATCCCTTATTTTCATCCGCCCTCATGCTGATCATTCCAGCTAAAGTTGCGGGGGTAAAACGTGTTGTCGCTTGTTCACCTGCCATTAAAGGGACAGAACAAATTGCGCCTGAAACACTTGTGGCCATGGACATTGCAGGTGTCGATGAAATTTATGTGGTTGGTGGCGCACATGCCATTGCAGCCTTCTCATATGGTACCGCTTCCATAAAACCGGTTGACTTAATCGTTGGTCCTGGCAACCAATACGTCACAGAGGCCAAGCGTCAATGCTACGGTCAAATCGGCATCGACTTCGTCGCAGGACCAAGTGAAGTGATGATCTTGGCAGATGGTTCAGCAGACCCAGAAATCGTTGCAGCTGACCTTCTAGGACAGTCAGAACATGATTTGCTGGCTAAGGGCATTCTCGTCACCACAAGCGAGACGCTTGCAGAGGCAGTGCTTATTGAAGTTGAAAAACAACTGCAGATACTCTCAACCGCTGAAATCGCCAGAAAATCATGGGAGATCTTTGGTGAAATTATCCTTATCGATACACTCGAAGAAGGTATTGAACTATGCAATCAGTTGGCACCGGAACACCTTGAACTTGCCCTTGAAGAACCAAGCGCAGTCACTCATAAATTATACAATTACGGCTCTCTTTTTATTGGGGAGTGGTCAGCAGAAGTCCTTGGCGACTATATTTCGGGCACCAACCATACCCTGCCGACCTTAAAGGCTGCAAGGTATACAGGTGGCGTCTATGTGGGGACTTTTTTAAAGACCCTGACACATCAGACCATCCATCCGGATGCATTAAAACGCATTGGACCATCAGCGCATCGCATGGCAAAGGCAGAAGGCCTTGATGCCCATGCAAACGCCGTTGCAGTAAGATTAAAGAAATGCACTTGATAACAAAACTTTAAAAAGCGACACCAAGTCCAAAAAGACTTGATGTCGCTTTAATTTTATACTTTTGCTAAGAATCTGCCTATTCCTTTAATTTAAATTGACTTGCCTTTTGAACAAGTTCACTTGACCTTGACTTAAGTTCGTCGATCATATTTAAAATCTGTTCCGTTGAAGCCATTTGTTCCTGGGCGATGGCACTGATGTGCGTCGTCATGTTGTTCGTGTTGACGAGCGTTTGTTCAAACCGCGTCATGGAATCATTTACTTCAAGCATTGAAGCAGCTTGCTCCTCTGAAATTGCCGCAATTTCTTCCACCGAAACATTCGAAGTCTCAGTAATTGTGATGACCTTCATCATGCTTGATTTAGTGGTTTCAGAAGCATCTGATGCACGCTTGACCCCAACAAAAATCTGGTCAAATCTCACATAAATTTCTTCAATCTCTCTTTGAATCACATCAATAATACCAGCGATTTGATTAGCTGAAAGATTGGACTGTTCTGCCAGTTTTCGGATTTCATCTGCAACGACGGCAAATCCACGACCAGCTTCCCCTGCTCTTGCCGCCTCAATTGATGCATTTAAGGCAAGGAGGTTTGTCTGCTCTGAAATCGACTTGATGGCCTCAGTAATCCCACCAATATCGTTTGCAGAATTCTTGAGCGCCTTCATCTTGACATTAGTCTCTTCGCTCATATTCGAAACAAGTTCCATGTCTTCTACGGTTTCGTTTAGGAGGTCAAAGCTCTTCTGTGTTTCTGTCATGTTGTCTTTCATGGTAGCATTCAGTTTTTCCGTATTCTCCGCAACCACATTAGCACCCGTTGTCATATCTTGAAGCACAGCAAAGGTTGCACGTGTTGTGCCCATATCTTGATTTACACGTTCAGACAAGTCCACAATTTGTTCTGTCATCTCTTCTGTAGCTTTAGCATTCTCTTCACTGATTTCATGTAAAGATTCTGAAAACACCCCAATTTGAGACATGTCGGCCATGAGTTTGCTTAGAAGGTCGTTGTAGGCATCGATTAAGGACTGAAGTTCCTTTGCAAGCGTTCCAAATTCGTCAGTTCTCTTTAAATACGCTTCATCTACTTCAAAGTTTAAATCTCCTTTAGATAGTCTTGAGACGACCGATTCAGTAAATGCAATATTTTTAAAAATCGCATTGGACAAGAATCGACTTAAGA
>NZ_JBVBZF010000204.1:0-6392 GCF_057447755.1 Fusibacter sp.
AATTTAAAGAGCGTTAATCTAAAATAAGATTAACGCTCTTTCCATTTAATTTTTTAGTCTTGATTAACTGGTTCTGCTGAAACTTGTTCTTTTTCAACTGTTTCAGTTTCACCTTCAGCTTCAGAATCGTCTTCTTTAATTAAGGCGATTGAAACAAGATTCGTCTCGTCATCGACTTTCATCAAACGAACACCTGATGTAATTCTGCCTGTTACAGATATTTCATCTACTTTAATTCTGATTAATACGCCATTGTCATTGATGATCATTAAATCATCTGATTCTTCAACAACTTTAGCACCAATTACATTACCCGTTTTACTATTGATATTGTATGTGATGATACCTTTACCACCTCTAGTTTGCTGTCTATACTCAGTTAAAGGTGTTCTTTTACCATATCCATTTTCAGATACGATTAAGAGTTTAGCTTCATCTGATACAATATCCATCTCAATGACATGATCATAGCTCGCAAGTTTAATCGCTCTAACACCAGCTGCTGTTCTACCCATTGGTCTAACATCATCTTCGCTAAATCTTATCGACTTGCCTTTAGCGGTAATAACGATGAGATCATTATTACCATCTGTTCTCTTAACAGATATCAGCTGATCGTCTTCTTTTAAATTGATGGCAATTAAGCCTGTTTTACGTGATGTGTCAAATTGATCCAATGTCGTCTTCTTGATAACACCTTGCTTTGTACAGAGTGTTAAATAACCATTATCAAAATCTTTAATTGGCACAATTGAATTCACACGCTCATCAGGTTCAAGCGGTAAAAGATTAACAATTGCGGTTCCCTTAGAAATTCTAGAACCATCAGGAATCATGTAAGCTTTCATTCTATAAACTTTACCAAAGTTGGTAAAGAACAATAAATAGTCATGGGTTGAAGTTGTAAAGATATCTTTGACGAAATCCTCTTCTCGAGTAGATAATCCCGTTTTACCTCTACCGCCTCTTTTTTGAGATACATACTCACCTGTTGAAACGCGTTTGATATAACCTGCATGGGTTAAAGTAATAATAACCTCATCCTCTTCAATTAAGTCTTCATAATCAATCTCATCAGGGTTGATACTAATATCTGTACGTCTCTCATCATTGTATTGTTTTTTAATTCTGAGTAAGTCTTCCTTGATGATGCTTAAAAGCAATTCTCGATCTTCTAAAATTGAGATAAGATATTCAATTAATTTAATAATCTCATTGTACTCATTTTCAATTTTTTCACGCTCAAGTCCTTGTAATCTTCTTAGTCTCATATCGACGATTGTCTTGGCTTGAATTTCTGAAAGATTAAAGCGTTCCATCAATTTAAGTTCAGCATCGTTATAGGCAGCTCTGATAATTCTGATAACCTCATCAATATTATCAATGGCTATTCTTAAACCTTCAAGGATATGAGCACGATCTCTTGCTTTTTGAAGATCAAAAGTAACGCGTCTCGTTTCAACTTCAATCTGGTGATCAATGTAAACTTGAAGCATCTCTTTTAAATTCATGACTTTAGGCTCGCCACCTACAAGTGCAAGCATGATGATGCTATAAGAAACTTGTAACTGAGAATTTTTATAGAGTTGATTGAGCATAATATTGGCATTTACATCTCTTCTGAGCTCAATAACAACCCTTATACCATTTCTATTACTCTCATCTCTTAAATCAGTAATACCTTCTAATCTCTTCGTTTTAACGAGTTCTGCGATACCTTCAATCATTTTTGATTTATTAACTTGATACGGAATTTCAGTGATGATGATACGACTCTTACCGTTTTTCATCTCTTCAATTTCTGCCTTTGATCTTAAGATAACTCTTCCTCTACCGGTTCTGTATGCGCGCTTAATACCCTCTACGCCCATAATTTCAGCACCTGTTGGAAAATCAGGACCCTTAACACATTCCATAAGATCGTAAACATCTGTTTCTGGATCTTCCATCATCTTAACAACTGCATCAATTACTTCACCTAAGTTATGGGGTGGAATTGAAGTTGCCATACCTACTGCAATACCATTTGAACCATTTACAAGAAGATTTGGAAAACGGCTTGGTAAAACAACAGGCTGTGTTTCAGATTCATCAAAGTTCGGCATAAAATCAACCGTATTCTTTTCAATATCTCTTAAGAGCTCGCCAGATAGACGCGTCATTCTCGCCTCTGTGTAACGCATTGCTGCAGCGCCATCACCATCTATTGAACCAAAATTACCCTGACCATCCACGAGTGGATATCTCATTGAAAAATCCTGTGCAAATCTAACCATAGCGCCATAAATTGAAGAGTCACCATGCGGATGGTACTTACCGATAACCTCTCCCACAATACGCGCAGATTTACGATGCGGTTTATCGTGTGTGAAGTTAATTTCGTTCATGGCATATAAAATACGTCTATGAACTGGCTTTAAGCCATCTCTTGCATCCGGTAAAGCCCTACTGACAATAACGCTCATTGCATAATCAATATACGATTTCTTCATTTCATCCATTATGTCTACTTGAATAATCGTCTCAGATTCATTTATGCTTTCATTGATGTCATCATTGATGTCATCATTTTTAAAATCACTCAACTTCTACTTCCTCCTAGACATCCAGATTTGTTACATAACGCGCATTTGCTTCTATAAAATCTCTTCTTGGTTCGACTTTTTCGCCCATTAATGTAGAGAAAATCAAATCTGCTTCTACAGCATCATCAATACTAACATTCATAATGGTTCTTACTGCTGGGTCCATGGTCGTTGACCAAAGCTGTTCAGCATTCATTTCACCAAGACCTTTATAACGCTGCATACTGATACCTGTTCTACCAATTTCACCCAATAACTTATTGAGTTCTTTATCAGAATAGACATAATAAATGCTCTTGTTTTTCTTTACCTTGTAAAGCGGTGGCATTGCTATATATACATGACCTTGCTCTATTAATGGTCTCATAAATCTAAAGAAGAATGTTAAAATTAGCGTTCTAATATGAGCACCGTCGACATCGGCATCTGTCATAATAAAAATCTTATCATAACGCAACTTTGTAATATCAAAATCTTCTCCTATACCACAGCCAAATGCTGTGATCATGGCTCTAATTTCAGTTGAATTGAAAATTCTAGAGAAATTAGATTTTTCAACATTCATAATCTTACCACGAAGGGGTAAAATGGCCTGTATCGAACGATCTCTCCCCAGTTTTGCAGAACCACCTGCAGAGTCCCCTTCCACGATGTAAATCTCACATTTTGAAGGATCTCTTTCAGAACAATCCGCAAGTTTACCTGGTAGGGTAAGACCATCAAGAGCACCTTTTCTTCTGGTTAATTCTCTGGCTTTTCTAGCGGCCTCTCTGGCCTTTGCAGAAGTTAAACACTTATCTATAATTGTTTTTGCCTGAGCAGGATTTTCTTCCAAGAAAATTTGAAGCATTTCAGAACAAATAGATTCAACAATTCCTCTGATTTCACTGTTGCCAAGTTTGGTCTTAGTCTGACCTTCAAACTGTGGCTCTTCTAGTTTAACAGAAATAATTGTCGTTAATCCCTCTCTAACGTCCTCGCCAGTGAGATTTTCATCCTTTTCCTTGATAATGCCCTTACGTCTACCATAATCGTTAATAACACGTGTTAAAGCGGATTTAAAGCCTACAAGGTGTGTTCCACCCTCATGTGTATTAATATTATTTGCAAAAGTAAAGATATTCTCTGAATAGCCATCTGTATACTGCATCGCAATTTCAACTGTACTGCCTTCACTAGTTTGTTCAGAATAAATAATGTCATCATGAATCGCATTTCGATTCACATTTAAATAATTTACAAACTCTTTAATACCACCTTCATAGAAGAAACGTGATGTTCTTTGCTTGTCTGGACGACTGTCCGTTATTATGATTTCAATGCCTTTATTTAAAAAGGCCAATTCTCTGATTCTAGCTTCAAGTACTGTAAAATCATAATCTAATTCATCAAATATGAGATAATCTGCTTTAAAAGACGTTTTTGTACCTGTGATGCTTTCATTTTCAAGATCACCTATCACATGAAGCTTTTCACTTGTGAAGCCTCTTTCAAAACCTATTTTATGAATTTTACCATTTCGTTTAACCTCTACGTTAAACCATTCTGATAATGCATTTACAACAGATGCACCAACACCATGAAGACCACCAGATACTTTATAACCGCCACCGCCGAATTTTCCGCCGGCATGTAAAACAGTATGAATAACTTCTACAGCAGGTATTCCCATTTTTTGATGCATATCAATTGGCATACCTCTACCATCATCTTCAACGGTAATAATATTATCTGGTTCTATTGTTACGTTGATCTTTTTACAATACCCAGCCAAAGCCTCATCGATACTATTATCAATGATTTCATATACTAAGTGATGAAGACCTCTTAAACTTGTGGATCCAATATACATCCCTGGACGTTTTCTTACTGCTTCGAGCCCCTCAAGTACCTGTATCTGATCAGCATTGTACTCTTGATTTGACATTTCTACCTCCTACTAGCATTGAATGCTCCCATTTTTTACTTTTATTAATTTAGAAGCATTTATATAATCATCTAATAGATTTTTTACATCTGTTGTTGTGATGATCGTTTGAACATTCTTTAAAGTATATATTAGATCTTTTTGACGTTTATAATCCAGCTCACTCATAACATCATCCAGTAAAAGTATAGGATACTCACCTACTTCTTTCTTGATGATTTCAATTTCAGAAAGCTTTAATGATAATGCCGCAGTTCTCTGTTGTCCTTGAGAACCAAAAGATTTGATATTGATATCATTGACTTTAATATCGATGTCATCACGATGTGGTCCAATCGAGGTAAATCCCCTCTTGATATCACTATCCTGATTTTTTTTAAGTCCCGCTATTAAGTCATCCTTTATTGTATCATAATTTGTTAGGTTCTTAACAGAAGTAATATAACTAATTGATAAATTTTCATTTTGATTGGTAATGTTTTTATGAATATCTCGGCTTATTTCACTTAAGCTTTCAATAAACTGCATCCGCTTCACAATGATTTTTGAACCTTTTTGTGCCAATTGTTCATCCCAAATATCAAGAGTTTCTTTAAATGCAGGCTGATAATTGATTTTTTTTAAAAGTTCATTTCTCTGCATTAATATACGATTGTATTCAATAATGTCCAGACAATATATTTTACTAATATGAGAAAGTTCCCTATTGATGAATTTTCTTCTTTCGCTGGGACTGTCTTTAATGAGCTTCAAATCATCTGGATAAAATAAGACGAGGTTAATGGTACCAAGTAAATCAGAAATCTTTGTTATGTTGACACCATTGACTAAGAATTCTTTTTTACTCTTGTTGTTGATTCTGTATTCTATAGCTTCTTCATAGCCGTTGTCATGTTCAATCTCAATTTTAACCGAGGTAATTTCCTCATTAAAATTAACGAGATCTGAATCCTTTGTGGTTCTAAAGGACTTTCCAAATCCACAAACATAAAGCGCTTCAAGTAAGTTGGTTTTACCTTGTGCATTGTCACCTACAATAATATTTAGATGTTCATCAAAACCCAGTTTCATATAACCATAGTTTCTGAAATTTTTTAGCGCAATGGATTTAATTTTCAAAAGTTTACCCCTACTTTTTTCTAACGACCTTAAGTTCAAACTGTTCTTGTGGGTTTCCATCTTCATCTGGAATGATAATTTCTATCTCATCATTTGCGACGATCTTTTTGCCACGCATGGTACATATCTCTCCATTGACCGATACAAAACCTTCTTGAATCAATAGTTTTGAAAGGCCACCTGAATCCACGACATCAGCAAATTTTAAAAGCTGATCCAATTTAATAAAATCCGTTTCGATTTCAATTCTTTTCATATTAACCATCCTTATCTAGATATTCTACATGGTAATACTAAATAGGTATAACTTTCATGATCGATAGGTCTAATGATACATGGGCTGACATTATTGATTAGCTCTAAATAGATTTCTTCACTATCAATGACTTTTAGGGCGTCAATAAGATACTTAGGATTAAAGCCAATCTCTAAGTCATTACCTTCTAAATCTACACTGAGTTTTTCCATTGAACTACCCATTTCCGAACTTGAAGATATTTTTATTAGATCATCTTTTATTTCAAGCCTTATAGCAACATTTTTATTTTCTCTGGCCATGAGGAATGATCTATCGATACAAGTTAAAAATTGATCTGTGTTTACTTTTGCAACGGATTTAAAATCACTTGGAAGAATTTGAGTATAATTGATGAATTCACCTGCAAGTAATCTTGAATAGACCTTTAATGAGTCAAAAGTAAATAAAACCTGTTTGTCATCAAATGAAATTTTAAGATCACCCTTAGACTCCACTTGAGACA
>NZ_JBVBZF010000205.1:0-6375 GCF_057447755.1 Fusibacter sp.
CTGGGAAGCCAGAAGCACCTGATGTGAAAATTCTATTTCTAATTTCATCAGTTCTTGGTGGTACAATACAGTTCGTTGTAAATAAAATTGGTCCATTAAATGGTCCAAACTCATCTACTTGACGCCACCATGAGCCACCGTAGTTACCGGCAAAGTTATCATATTTTTTAAAGAACGGATAGTAATGAGCTGGTAACATTTCACTATGGGTATAAACGTCAACGCCTGTTCCTTGAGTCTGCTCTAATAATTGCTCAAGATCTGTAAGATCATGACCAGAAATCAAGATTGCAGGATTCTTTCTTACGCCGATGTTGACGCTTGTAATTTCAGGATTACCGTATTTTGATGTATTGGCTTCATCGAGAAGTGCCATAGCCGAAACACCAAACTGGCCAGTTTTAAGGGTTAATGCCACCAGTTGATCTGCTGTCAATGAATTATCTAAAGTTGCAGCAAGTGCTTCATAAATGAATGCGTTGATTTCTACATTTTCTTTCCCAATATTGAGGGCATGATGAGTATAAGCTGCCATACCTTTAAGTCCATAAATGATAAGTTCTCTGAGTGATCTAACGTCTTCGTTTTCAGTCGCAAGCACACCAACCACAGATGCTTTTTCAAGCATTGAAGCTCTATCTGTAACTGTGAATAGGCCTGCATCACCTAGTTGAACACCAGAAGTTTTTAGTTTAAGTTCATCTCTTAAACGAATCATGTTTTGAATTTGCTTTTCAATAGCCGCTTCGTCAAAATTCGCGTTTGTAATGGTAATAAAAAGACTCTTAAGTACTTCATGATTGACTTCACTTAGTGCGTTCACATCTAATTTCCCTTTTGTGACCACTTCAGAAACACCCTTACATGCGTAAATGAGAAGATCTTGAAGCTTTGCAACTTCTTCGTTTTTTCCGCAAACACCTTTGACTGTACAGCCGGTATTTTTTGCAGTTTCTTGACATTGGTAACAGAACATGCTCATGATAATCCTCCTTATTTTGTTCTAATTTTGAGGGGCCGGTGCTTTCACCACAATGAGTTCTAACACTTCAGCATCTAAATTTTTAACATTCATTTTGATGTTAAAAGGTATTTTAAGAACTGTGCCTGCCTCATATAGACAAACTTCCTGTTCACCTAACCCAATTGACAATTTACCCCTTAAAACGGTCATGTAAACGGTAGAGTTTGAAAAGTGTTCAGGTAGTCCCTCATTCTGATTAAATATCATGTGAATGTAATGGACATTCTCGTCCTGAATTACTTTTTCCACTAAGCGATCATTTCCCATTGTAATTTTATATACTTGTTCAATCATTTTAATCACCTTTCCTTTAATCATTGGTTATAGTATACTTTATTTGGTATATCAAAACTGTAACAGCTGTTACACTTTTTCAGGAGGTCATATGCTTCTAGATGTAAATTTTTTGTTAAATAACCCGCTATTTAAAGACTTGGACTTAAATACACTTTTGGAGTTAATAGATTTTGATCACTGTATTATAGGCAACTATAAAAAAGGAACACTCATTGTACAGGAAGGTGAGCCGTGCAGCTCTATCGGATTTGTTCTTTCTGGCGTTTTAGCCATACAACAACTCACACCTACCGGTGAACTTCTAACCGTTAAGATGTTTAACGCCAATGATGCTTTCGGAACTGCTCTCTATAGTTCAAAAGAGCCAAAGTATCCATTTACTTTAATGACTATGAAAAACAGCAAGGTACTTTATCTGCCTTTTGAACAAGTTCGCAGTCTATTAAAAGCTAATCCAATATTCAATGATAACTTTATAACCTTTTTATCATCAAGGGTTCTAAGTTTTAAAGAAAAACTACAAATGCTTCAATACAAGGACGTTCGCTCAAGGCTAATGCTCTACTTGTCAAACGAGTTCAAAATCAGTGGCTTGCAAACCTTCAAACTTCAGCACTCGAAATCAGCGATTGCCGATATCATCGGTGTTGCCAGACCCTCTGTTTCCCGGGAACTAAAAAACATGGCCGATGATCATCTCATTCATACTTCTGGGCAAATGATCACGCTTTTAAAACCGGAGCTATTTTGATTCAGCTACTATTTTGAGGTGTTTTCTCCTACCTTTGATGAAATAATCAATTGATCACCATCTTCATTTTGAGTGATTTTGGAAGTTTTCAACGCTTCTCTGTTTTGAGTTGCTTCTGGTGTCTTTTCTGAACTCCCCTGATTCATTAGTGCCATTGCTTCTGCCTTAAGCCGGCTCATTTCAGGCCGATTAATTTCACTTCTAGCTTGCATATAAGCATTTTGAATTGCTTTAATTTCGGGTGTAATTTTCATTTCAGCCTCCCAGTGTAATGAATCGCATTTTTAGGACACACCATAGTGCACGCTTGACATTGGTGACAGGTTGACGGATCAATTTGCGCTACCTTAGTTAAGCGATCCACACTTATGGCTTTAGATGGACAAACGGTTTCACATTTTTTACAACCAATACACAGGTCTGATTCAACTTTTGTTGAAAATTTAGCCCACCGACCCGTTAAACTTAGTAATGCGCCATATGGGCAAATATGATTGTGGAAAACCCACTCTTCATATCTCAACGTTACTAAGATAGATACTGCCATCAATAAAACTAAAATTGGTACCTCTTGATGGAATACTTTTTTTGATAAAACCATCGTAGCAACCATCATTAACAACACACTCCAAGGTAGGTATTTGCTTTGAAGCACTTTAGGAACTGACTTTGTTCGCCAATTTAATTTTTTAGAAAGTTTCTCCGTTGCCCCCATAGCTGTATTCATTGGACAAATGTAACCACAATAGAATCTCCCAAAAATTGTAGCTCCCATCAAACTGATTAGGAACAAACCCAACCATATGAACATATTTCCTTTTGCAATAATGAAAAAGAAAATTAATAAGAATGCCAATTGAATTAACTTCCTGTATTTTTTCATTTTATGATGCACCCCCACTCGCATTAATGGTAATCGCTTGAGTTGGACATTTACTCACGGTTTTAAGAATTATTGTCATATTACCCGAATTCACATTTTCTAAGCGGGCATAAGCCTTTTGATCAATAAGCTCATAAACCTCAGGCATCATTTTTACACAGATGCCACATCCAACACAATAATCTTGGTTAACAGCGACTTTCGGTTTTGAGTGATCTGTTACAACATTAACCATTTCTTTTTTACTTATCATTTTACCCATGAGCCATGCCATGATGAGAATTGCAGCTACAGTCAAAACCCAACGAATACTCATGAAAGTAACGCCTAGAAATTTTGCCTCATTTGCCAGCATTGGTACTTTTATAACCGCCCATGAGCTTAAGATAATGACGATATTAGCTACACTTGCACCTTTAGTCATTAACATTTTACTGATAGGAAAGGCTGCATAAATCGGACCTGCTGATATACTCCCTAATACAAGAGACAATAGATTACCTAAAAGTCCAGATTTTTCACCAAAGTGTTTGATAATCCATTCTTTTGGAACAAGTGCCTCAATGACCACCGTTAGTAAAAAAATAACAGGTAACACTTCAAACATTTCTATCAAATAGTAAATACTATTTTTAATGGCTGTTGTAGCTTTATCCGGCATCAAGGCAAATAGAATTAGATAAATTACTGCAACAATTATTAGCAACTTGTTTTTCTTAATCATCGTTTTTACAGTCATAGCAACACCCCCATAGCCGCAGCAATGATAAGTGCCATGACAAAACTAAGTACATTTCGGATCAATGCGAATTTAAATCCAAATTCTTTCTTTTCAAGTGGAAAAGTCACTATTCCCACCATTGTGAGTGTCGTTAAGAAAGCAACTGCAGGAACAATACTCGCTCCTACATCCACAAATGATCCTACCAGTGGAAAAGCAACAAAAGCAGGTATTAAGGTTACGCTTCCAGCAACTGCTGCTACAAGAGTCGCCAGTGTTGTATTTTCTGAACCTAAAACACTTTTTATAGACTCGGGTGGTATAAAGGTCAATACAATTCCAATAATGAAAATAATTGCGATTATTTCTCCAAGCATATTTCCCATCATACCTTTTGATTTTTTCATTGCTTCAAAGGTCTTCTTCTTGCTTTTGACTAGTGATAGACCAGTTAAAGCAATTGAAATGCCCCAAAATGACAGTGTAAATACATCCATTTGAAAATCTCCTTCCCATTCTTTTAGACAAAGTATATACTATAGTCAAAAAGAGTGGCGTTACCTCGGTAACTCCAGAAAGGATATTTAATGAATTTGCCAACAAACATTTTTAACGATTTTTCACTTTTGAAGACTATACCCGAAAGTTATTGGGAACAGAACCTTAATGCCAATAAGCATATTCAAGTAAACAAATATTCACAAGGCGAAATCATACATTTTGATGGTGATTGCTGTAGTTCAATTGACGTTATTTTGAATGGACAAGTTGTCATAGAACGGATTGATGATGCCGGAAATTTGATGAGGATTACCGAGTTTTCCCCCGACGATATTCTTGGGGGCAATTTATTATTTTCTAAGAATCCTTGCTATCCAATGATGGTAACTGCTAAAACAGAGGTAATGTTGCTCAGCATCGCCAAGAATCTCGTTTTTGATTTTTGTGCAACAAATAAAGATTTCTTAAAAGTTTACTTAGAATATATTTCCGATCATTCACTATTACTGGGTGACAAACTTAAACATTATGTGAATCGTTCTATTCGCGAAAGTATCATCGCTTATTTAAAAAGCGAATATAAAATACAGAAGAGTCAGACGCTTCAACTTCGCTTAACAAAAAAAGAACTTGCTGATCGTATTGGGGTGCAACGCACTTCGCTGTCACGGGAATTACAGAAGATGAAGAATGAAGGACTTGTTGAATATGATAAGTCCAGTATTTCTATACTTGTTCAGAGTATACTTTTATAAATTTGAACATATTATCTGTAGCGATAGAACCTTAGAGCATTTTAAACTCCGCCTGCATAACAACCTCTTCTTCTTCAGCCCAGAGCTGCTCCATGTCTTCTCTGGTTGCTACCGCTATGTCTTTAGGTTCTGCTTCTCCCATCTGTATTGGAGCAAGGTGTGGAATAATCTCTCGGCACAAATTCTGATCCGGGCAATTCTTAAGAAATCCACCAAATACAGACTCACAAATCAAGTTGTCACACATATCCGTCATGATGATCTTATCCGCTGTATAAGCATTCTTCCCAATGAAATTGGCAATGTTTTCTGCTGTCATTTTGAACATGTAATCGGTATGCGTTCCTTGATCTTCTCTCTTAAAAACACAGGCATATCCAAGGTTACCGTCTTCCATCAGTTGATATAATTCATCTCTCGTCATCGTCATTTCTCCATTCTTAGTGTTGTTTGGACAGCTGTTTAGTTTCACAACCTTAGCTCATCCAAACAGAAAAACCGCAGCTACATATACAGCCACGGCCATTATTCCTTATCTGATATCCCTATTTATTAGTCTTCGTAGTAGTCAACACTCTCAGTCATTACAATCCCGGAGTGAAACTGTATGGTTATTTTCATGCCCTTATTCACCTTGATGCTGTAGATTAACCTTTTCACCAGTTCTTGATCAAACTCTCTTACCTCTGGGTTTACGGTCTTGATTGCCTTGTCCAGTTCATCTATTCTTTCAGCATAGTTCTCTGCTTGCTTCTGTGCCCTTACAAGCTGTATTTTCGTCTGTTTTAGCTCGTTTATCTGCTCGGATAACTTTCTGTATGCTTCATCAAACTCTTCGCTGACAGCGCCTTGTCGTGCGTTATCTTCGATGAGCGTCAGCATCTGTTTTTGCAGGGCATCGATCTGGTCATCGTATTCAGTTGTAACCCCTTTGGTGCTATAGTTACCGATGACTCGGATCACATTCTCTCTAAAGGTTCCGATAAAATCGCCGTTATTTTCGACCACTTTATTAATCGCCTTCATGATTGCATCGTGCAGTTGCTCTTCTTTAAGAGTTGGCGAGTGATGGCATTTGGAACTTGTCCCTTGTTTAAGTCTGTCCTCACAGCGCCATACCGCTGACTTTTGACCGTATTTGGACCATGTCTGCCTTCTGTATGAGTGTCCGCATTCTCCGCAAGTAAGGAGTTCAGTCAGAACATACTTTGAGCTGTATTTGCTCTTTTCTTTCTTGGCCTTATTTGCCTTTCTTGTTACTGCGGCTTTATTGAGACTTGCTCTTCTGGCTTTTTCAACCTGTACTTGGTGAAACAACTCTTTTGGGATAATCGCCTCATGGTTGTCTTCGATATAGTACTGTGGCGCATACCCTTGGTTCTTGACCTTCTTCTTCGTGAGGAAGTCGATGGTATAGGTTTTCTGCATGCAGGCATCTCCGCA
>NZ_JBVBZF010000206.1:0-6361 GCF_057447755.1 Fusibacter sp.
AATATGAGCCGTTTGGATCAACTTGAAAAACAAATGCGCAATAACTATGACATGAACATCAAGAGTCAGGTCGAGATCATCGTGTCAGAGCTAGAGGGAATCGAAAATCAGGTGAAAAAAGGAACTCTAACACCTTCGGAAGCTAAAACCGTTGCCGGAGATGTCATCCGAAATGCCAAGTATGGGGAAAGTGGCTATTTTTGGGCAGATACACTTGATGGTGTCAACGTTGTATTATTAGGAAAAGAAGATGTAGAAGGCAAGACTAGAATTGATCTAGAAGATAAACAGGGCAATATGATTATCCAAGACTTTATCAAAATCGCCAAAGCAGATGGCGAGGGATTCTATGATTACTACTTCCCAAGACCTGGTGAAGAGGAAGCCCTTCCAAAGCGTGCTTATGTCAAATTATATGAGCCATATGGCTGGATTATTGGTACTGGTAATTACATCGATGATATCGATGCCTTTATCTTAAATGAAAGAACAATCGTACAAGAGGATGTGAGAAGAGTACTAATCTTATTATCCGCATTTATTATTGTCGGACTTGGGATCGGTTTTGCCGTTTCATTTATCACAAGTAACTCAATTTCAAAACCAATTTTGGCATTGGCCGAATTGGTGGATAAGACGTCCAATCTCAATATCAGAAACGATGATTCTTACGATTATCTTGTGAATTACAAGGATGAACGTGGCATCATAGCGCGTTCAATAGCCAATTTAAGAAATGTATTGAGAGAGTTGATCAGCGAAATGCATGAGGATTCTAAGCTCCTAACGGGTTCCTACAACGAGTTGAACACCATTGTTTCGGAAGGTAGAGAAGGGATTGACGCAGTGACACAAACGGTTGCTGATTTTGCTAAAGGGGCAACAGAGCAAGCTGAAGATGCTCAAAAAGCTGCTATGAACATGGGCAGTCTCGCCAATGAAATCAACTTAAGCGTAAAAAGTGCAGAGCATTTAAGAGGCTATACAAGTGAAGTTTCTGAGAATAATACACTTGGTGTCAAGCTCATCAGTGAGCTCGATGAGAAATTTAAGGGCACAAAAGAAGCCAATGCAAGCTTAAATAAAAACGTAGGCACTTTAACTGTAAAATCATCGTCTATTGTCCAGATCACAAATACCATTCAGCAGATCGCTGAGCAGACCAACCTATTGGCACTTAATGCAGCGATTGAAGCAGCTAGAGCAGGTGAAGCTGGCAGAGGTTTTGCAGTAGTTGCCGATGAAATCAGGAAGTTAGCAGAAGAGACTTCAAAATCAACCTTGCAGATTGATCAAATTATCAATGAAATCCTAGGGGAGATTGGCGATACTGAAACCAACATGAAGCATGCAAACTCAGCGATTGAGGTTTCGGAAGGCGTTTTACAGAAAGTTCAGTCCGCTTTTGAAGCGATTGAAAAATCCATGATTGATACGATTAAGCAACTGGATAATATTACGGTAAGCGTTCAAAATGTAGATCAAAACAAAGATAAGGCAATTGAATCAATAGATGGCATATCAGCAGTTACTGAAGAAAATGCCGCGGCTGCAGAAGAAATCTATGCGACAATGGATACTCAAGCTGATTTGATGCGCAGTATTCAAGAAAATGCCACAGATGTGGGTAAAATTGCAAATACCTTAACAGAAATCATTCAGAGATTTACAGTTTAAGCGTTTAAGGCATTAATTGGCAATATTAAATCATCAAATAAAAAGAGAGCACACAAACCACTTTACATTGTGGAGGGTGTGCTCTTTTAATATGGCATTAACAAATTTTATTATACGATTTTTGTGGTCCATTCCTCCAAATTCCAGACATCGGTTACAATATCTCTATAGAATTCAGGCTCATGGCTGATGAGTAATATGGAGCCCTTGTAGCTTTGAAGCGCTCTCTTGAGCTCTGCCTTAGCATCAACGTCCAAGTGGTTTGTCGGCTCATCCAGAATTAAGAAGTTGGTCTCTCGATTGATGAGTTTACAGAGTCTTACTTTGGCTTGCTCGCCGCCACTTAAAACTACGATTTTACTTTCGATATGCTGCGTAGTCAAGCCACACTTTGCAAGTGCTGCTCTAACCTCATATTGCGTTAATGAAGGGAAAGACTCCCATACTTCTTCAATACAAGTCTTGTAGTTGGCATCTTTTATTTCTTGCTCAAAGTAACCTATGTGGAGAAACTCACCAAGCTCTACTTGACCAGATAAGCCTTTGATTTCACCGATGATACTCTTGAGTAAGGTGGTCTTTCCAAGACCATTTGCACCTGTGATGGCAATCTTTTGACCTCTTTCCATAAGGAGGTTTAGCGGACTGCATAATGGATCATCATAGCCAATCACCAGGTCGGTTACTTTAAAAAGAAGCTTACCACTGGTACGTGCCAATTTAAAATTGAACTCAGGTTTTGGCTTTTCTCTTGCTAGTTCAATAACATCCATTTTGTCCAATTTCTTCTGTCTTGACATGGCCATGTTTCGAGTGGAAACACGCGCCTTGTTTCTTGCAACAAAGTCTTCAAGTTCAGAAATCTCTTGTTGCTGTTGCTTATAAGCAGATTCAAGCTGTTTCTTCTTTACCTCAAAGATTCTCATAAAGTTATCGTAATCCCCAACATAACGGTTGAGTTCTTGATTGTGCATGTGATAAACGAGATTGATGACGCTGTTTAAAAATGGTATATCATGTGAAATGAGGATAAAGGCATTTTCATATTCTTGAAGGTAACGCTTAAGCCATTCAATATGCTCTTCATCCAAGTAGTTTGTCGGCTCATCCAGCAAGAGGATGTCTGGCTTTTCTAAAAGGAGCTTCGCCAGAAGAATTTTAGTACGTTGACCACCACTAAGACTTTCAACAGGTTTATCAAGACCAATGTCCAAAAGGCCGAGGCCTCTTGCAATATCATTGACTTTTGCATCGATGACATAAAAGTCATTGTGGTTTAAAATATCTTGGATTGTGCCAACTTCTTCCATTAAAAGGTTAAGCTCATCTTCATCAACGTCACCCATTTTCATATACATGTCGTTCATTTCTGCTTCTAAATCAAAGAGATATTTGAAGGCATTGTCGAGTACATTTTTTATCGTCATGCCTTTTTCAAGGACAGTATGCTGGTCTAAGTAACCAACACGTACGCGTTTTGACCATTCTATGGTACCTTCATCTGGTTCAAGTTTATGGGTTATGATATTCATAAAAGTGGATTTACCCTCACCATTGGCGCCAATGAGTCCGATATGCTCTCCCATTAAGAGTCTAAAAGATACGTTATTAAATATTGCACGATCGCCAAAGCCGTGGCTCAAATTCTTTACAGTTAAAATACTCATATAAAATCCTTTCTTTAAGTCCCAATAGTCCTTTGATATTATATAATAAAAGATGTTAAAAAAGCAAAAATAATTCGAAAATTTTTTAAATTATATAAAGTGAGGCGGTCCATATGAAAATAAAGAGTATTAAACCACTTGAAACATTGAAATATCTAAAGGCATACGGCATACACTATTTAACTAAAAATGGCAATGAAGCCTATTGGGAACTCGTCTCAAGAGCGGGACTTGACCGCCTTGAGCGTGAAATTTATGAGGGGGAAGTCTTTACGGATGGGGCCATGATCGTTGCAAGTAATTATGAGAGAACCTGTGTGGTGATGATCAAAGAGTTCAGGGTGTCAGCAGGCAGGTACATTTATATGTTTCCAGCAGGCCTGATTGATGAAGGTGAAAATATCGAAGATGCCAGTGTAAGAGAATTTAAGGAAGAAACCGGGTTGATCTTTGAACCTAAGCACATATCAAGGGCGAGGTATGTCTCTGTCGGCATAGTGAATGAACGTGTCAATGTGGCTTATGGCTATTATTCTGGAACGCCAACCAAGGCCTATCAATCAGAGCATGAGGATGCAGATATTGTCATCGTCGATCGGGCTATGGCAAGAGATATTTTATCAAATGAAGAAATCAGCATCAGGTCTGCCCTTATCCTTGAGAATTTCTTTAAACTAAATGCATTTATCGAGGGCGAGTTCTGAATATGTTAGAAGGAAATAAAATGGGGTAATCTTATTAAAGTAAAAAGGAGGCCATAGAAGATGAATGCTCTAGAAGTGAAAGCCTATTTAATGAAACTGGATGAAGCCTTTTGCAAGTCGGTTGGACAAGGGGGCATTGAAGCTTGGGTGACGCAATTTGCAGAGGATGGTATCATGGTCAATGCCAAGGGAGACATCATTAGAGGCCATGACATGATTAGGGAAGCCATGACAGGTCTGTTTAAACTCAACCAACTCAAGTTTGTTTGGACGCCAATCGATGCCAGTGTCTCTACATGTGGCACACTTGGTTATACATATGGTGATTATGTGAGAACTTATGTGGATGAAGCGGGAAAACTGGTTGAAGCAAGTGGACGTTACACAACCATTTGGCGGAAGCAAATGGATGGCACTTGGTTAATTGAACTGGATACTGGCAATTAAACATAGGGGATTTTGGATGTATCATCCAAATATTAAGGGGGTAGTATGGACAATAAGAAACTGATGACGGGTAATCAAGCCATCGCAAGGGGTTTTTATGAAGCAGGCGGACATGTTGCGACAAGTTATCCTGGGTCGCCAACGGTGGAAATTATCGACACCATAAAAAGGCATCATAAGGCAGGATACGCTGAATTTTCTGTAAATGAAAAAGTAGCCCTAGAGGTTGGTATTGGCAGTAGCATGGCTGGTGCAAGGACACTGGTTGCCATGAAGCATGTTGGCGTCAATATTGCGGCAGATCCTTTAATGACTTTTACGCAAACCAAGACCAAAGGCGGTTTTATCTTGGTCTCCGGAGATGATCCAGGGATGGCGAGTTCTCAAAATGAACAGGATAACAGGCTGTTTGCAAAATTTGCCAATATGCCGGTTTTAGATCCTTCCACTAGCCAAGAGGCAAAAGAAATGACCAAGCTTGGATTTGAAATTAGTGAAAAATATCAGACGCCTGTGATGCTTAGAATTACATCAAGGCTTTGTCACAGTAGAAGTCATGTCTTTATTGAAGACCGGATAGAACATAGTATCAAAGGCTTCGAAAGGGATATTTCCAATTTTGGGATGATCCCACCCTATACCTTTGATAAGCAATACCATATGAAAGATCGAATTCTTGCCCTACAGAAGGATTTGGAACAAGATGCTATAAGTCTTAATCGCTATGAGGCATTAGAGGACTCAAAGGTTCTTATCATCACATCTGGATTGGTCTATGAGCATTATAAAGCCTTAGAACTCCCTTATAGTGTCTACAAGCTGGGTATGGTATATCCATTGCCGATTGAGGCTATTAGAAAGCTGTCAAAGACTTATGAAAGCATCATTGTCATAGAAGAAATGATGCCATTTATAGAAGACCAGCTTAAGCTTGCGGGTATAGAGTGTTGTGGAAAAGAATATTTTTCTTTTACAGGAGAGCTGGATATTCAAGACATTAGGGCTGGTTTTGAAAAAGCAAATCTCCTTAAAAATGATTTGAGTCACCATGCGCTTCAAAGTCACGACCAAACTTCAGAAGAAGTAATTGGCAGATTGCCCATGTTCTGCGCTGGCTGTCCTCATAGACCTGTATTTGATATTCTCAAAAAATCTAAAAAAAATGTTATTGGCGACATCGGCTGTTACTCCATGGGCATATTGTATCCCCTAGAAGTGCTGGATACAGTCATTAGTATGGGGGCTTCCATTGGCATGATGAAGGGGATTAGCAAGGCACATCAACTTGCCAATAAAAACGAACCGCTTGTGGCAGTCATAGGCGATGGCACTTTTTATCACTCGGGCATGACGGGTCTTGTGAATTTACTACATCAGTTAGATCCAGAAGAGAACATGACCCTGATCATCTTGAACAATGCAACAACTGCCATGACAGGCGGACAGCCAACGGCAAGCTCAGGTGTGTATAATCAAAGTGATGACATGCATGTGGATATGCCAAAATTGATAGAGGCTATGGGATTTGAACGGGTTAAGGTTGTCGATCAGTTCGCTTATAAGGAAGCTAAACAGATTATTGATGGCGAGATTGCATATAAAGGCCTCAGTATCGTCATTACGACGAGACCATGTGCCCTAAAATATAAAATAAAAGAGCCTATTTACTATGTAGACCCAAGCATTTGCATCGGTTGTAGAAGCTGTGTCAAAACAAACTGTCCACCAATTCACATGAAAGCCTATGAAGGGATTGATAAGCTCAAGTCTTCTATAGACCCGTCAATGTGTGTTGGTTGTTCTGTGTGCTCACAGGTATGCCCGGTAAATGCAATTAAATCGACAAGAGAGGAGGCGTAAGATGAA
>NZ_JBVBZF010000207.1:0-6353 GCF_057447755.1 Fusibacter sp.
CATGGGAAAGTAGGCGAATACTATGGACCGCATTAAACAAGTTTGGAAAACCTTTTATACACAAAAAAATAAAGCTGTAATAGCAATGCTAATCTCAGCTTTTGGATTTTCAGTGATGGGTATTGCAGTCAAACTTGCTATAGATATCCCCTTATATGAGAAGGTCTTCTTTAGAAACTTCATAACCGTCTTCTTTGCTTTTTATCTGGTTAAAAAGGACAAAGCACCTTATTTTGGGACTAAAGAAGGACGTCCTTACCTCCTTGTTCGAAGCGTGATGGGGATCCTTGGCATTGTTACTTTTTATTATGCCATTTCTAAAATTGATGTTGCCACAGCGACGACCATTCAAAAGCTTTCACAGTTTTGGGTATTAATTTTTGCGGCTATATTTCTGAATGAAAAAATTAGACCAAAACAGTATTTGTATTTGATTCTGGCGCTTGTGGGCGTTGTAATCGTTTCAAAACCCACAACACCTGGCGTCTTGTTTCCAACGATGATTTGCTTTGCATCATCGATTTTTGCAGGGATTGCATTTACACTCTTAAGCAAACTCAAAGCCTATGAAAAACCATCTACGATTGTTTTCTTCTTTTCCTTTTTCTCCTCAGCCGTTATGTTGGTGCCATTGATGATGAGTTTTAAATGGGTTTCCCTCATGGAATTTGCCTTACTTTTACTAATGGGACTGGGTGCACTTGTGGGACAAGTTTTTTTAACCAAGTCTTATAGTTATGCAAGGGCATCCGACGTATCCATTTATGCTTATGCCAATATTATATTTAGTGCCTGGCTATCCCTCATCATATTGGGAACATTGCCTGACTTTTGGAGTATGGTAGGGATTGTCATAATCATAGTCGCAAGCTATCTAAATTTCAAAGAAACACAGCATAGTGAAACGCTTATGAATTAGACTAATAACCAGACAAAGCTTCAGACTCTTTTACGTTTGATGCGCGTTTATCAAATGGATTGTATTTTACGGCAGTCAAAAATAAGTAAGGGTAATCCACCTGTAAATGTGACATATATGAGACCCATTCTTCGGCAAGGCAACGATATACTCTGTCAATATCAACTTTCAGGTGGTCCATGTCCTCCTTGGAGAGTGCGTCAAGCGGTCTTGTTTTGAGTTCGTCTGCAAGGTGGAAAAGACTCATAAGCACCTCTGAAAATGGACCATGTTCATGAATGGTTGGATTGGTTATCAGATTGACAATGAGGGCCTTATGAGTGGTGAGCTTTTGGTCAAGTTCCTTTAGATCTATAAGAGACATGGAAACATGATATTTATGTGCCAAGATACAATGGGTGAGTTGTTCATATTTTGTAGCATCCCATTTGAAATCAATCGCAGCATCAATTTCCTCCGAAGTCAGGTGTTCATCTGCATTTACGAAATGCGTTAATACATAATTTCCAACCTCTTGATAAAAAAGTCCAATGAGCATATTGAGTTTCTTTGTAATTTGGCGTTCATCTCTTTTCTCAATGATGCGTTCAAGTACCACTGACACAAAAAAGACTTCTAAAGGAATAAAGGCAATATCCGCCACTAAGAAAATCAAAATGTGATGCAAGTCTCTAAAAATTGCATAATGAATACCGTGCAGAATTGCAGAAAGGCCAATTAATGCAATGCCAAGTAATATGGTTTGTTTGTGTTTTTTCATAATTATCTCCTGTAAGCTAAAATTGTCATGGTCTATTATATCCTAATAAGTTCTAAAATTCAAAAGGACTTGGGATTTTCTTTTTTAAGGTGATTTGATGTGATAAAATCATATCATCAAGAGTATGGGTCATGAGAAAAACCGTCTCCAATTTCCTTTTTGCACAAATATATGAGATAAAGAGGTTTTGAAAATGCAAGCACGAGAAGCTGTTTTGGATCAGTTTTTGAGACAGGTAAAACTAGGAAATCATATAATTGGCGTTGCATCAGGCGCTGGTATCACAGCAAAGTACGCGGAGCAAGGCGGTGCTGATTTTTTACTTGCCCTTAATGCAGGGAAGTTCAGACAAATGGGAAGAAGTTCAGTTGCGGGTTTTTTACCTTTTTGCAACAGTAATGACATGGTCATGTCGTTCGCCTCTAGGGAAATCAAACCTGTCATAAAGAAGATTCCTGTTTTTTTTGGTCTAAATGCCACGGACCCAACAATTGATTTAGAACACTATATTGAGCGGATAAGTCGTATGGGGTTTGAGGGCATTAACAATTTTCCAACAGTGGGTTTAATTGATGGTCAGTACAGAGAAGCCCTAGAAGAAATCGGCATTTCTTATGACCTTGAAGTAGAAGCCATTCGAATTGCTCATGAAAAGAATTTGTTCACTGTGGCATTCGTGTTTGATGAGGTACAAGCACGCGCCATGCTAGATGCTGGTGCGGATATTATTTGTGCCCATTTGGGTTTTACAGCTGGTGGTATGCTTGGCGCAAAAAAGGTCTTGTCACTGGAAGCAGCAAAGGACAAGGCACAGAGAATCTTTGAAGTATGTAATAAAATCAGACCTGATGTCATTAAAATGATCTATGGGGGACCAGTTAAAACCCCTGTGGATGTTCAATATATGTATAGCAACACAGATTTGGTGGGATACATTGGAGGTTCGTCCTTTGAACGTATTCCATCTGAAAAGTCGATTACGAATATCACGCGTGCCTTTAAAACAACTGGCAATATCAGCGAAGATGATCTGATGGTTAAAATGCTCGAAGGGATTACTAAGCACTATGACTATGTACAGTTCGTTAAAAAATATGTTGCAGAGCACTATATGCAAAAGATATCATTTGTGGACCTTGCAAAGGTCGCCTATGTTTCAAGAAGTCATTTGAGCAATCTTTTTAAACAGGAGGTTGGTTGTGGCTTTCCTGAGTATTTGGTTCAATACAGAATCAATAAGGCCAAGGAAATTATGAGTGCTGAGGAGGAAATCAACCTGATAGAAGTGGCTAATCTAGTGGGCTATCAAGATTATGCTCAGTTTAGCAAAATGTTTAAAAAATACACAGGACAAACACCGACCCAGTATAAAAGTGGACATAAACACAAGACTTAAGGACATAAATACATTTACTTTAAAATTTGACAACAGTATGATTAACATATAGTTAATTGTACTGTTGTTTTGTATACACAGGACCAACCTAAGACTTTAGATCTGATCAGTCTGGAGTCACCAACTGGAGGGAAAGAGATGAAGACTGTAGCAATAGCGGGAACGTTTGATTCAAAAGGTCATGAGTATTCTTATGTAAAAGGACTAATTGAAGCACTTGGATTAAAAACATTTACCATTCATACAGGCGTATTTGAACCTACATTTGAGCCTGATATTTCTAATGTGGAAGTGGCAAAGGCAGCTGGTGTTGACATTAAAGAAATAGCAGACAAAAAAGATCGTGCCTATGCCACTGAGATCTTATCAAAGGGCATGGAGAAATTAGTTCCAAAGCTTTTTAATGAAGGAAAATTTGATGCCATTATTTCATTTGGCGGTACTGGAGGGACTGCTCTAGTAACACCTGCCATGAGAGCTCTGCCGATTGGCGTACCAAAACTTATGGTATCTACTGTCGCATCAGGTAATACGGCACATTATGTGGGCACAAGTGATATTATGATGATGCCATCAGTTGTAGATGTGGCAGGTCTTAATTCAATTTCGACCAAGATTTTTACAAATGCAGCGTTTGCAATTGCAGGGATGGTAAAATTTGAAAATAAGACTGCCGTCGAGAAGAAACCTCTTGTTGCAGCCACTATGTTTGGTGTCACAACCCCATGTGTGGAGTATGCTCGAAATTATTTAGAGGAAAGAGGCTATGAAGTGCTTACTTTCCATGCGACTGGTACAGGCGGCAAATCCATGGAAGCCCTTGTTGAAGGTGGCTTTATCGAGGGTGTCCTAGATATCACGACAACAGAATGGTGTGATGAATTGGTAGGTGGTGTGCTCAATGCTGGGCCAAATCGCCTTGAGGCTGCAGGGAAAAAAGGCATTCCGCAAGTGGTTTCAGTTGGCGCGATTGATATGGTTAACTTTGGACCAATGGATACGGTTCCAAAACAATTTGATAATAGAAAATTCTACAAGCATAATCCAACCGTTACGTTGATGAGGACAACAGTAGATGAAAACATTAAAATCGGTGAGAAAATTGCAGAAAAGTTAAATATGGCGAGTGGTAATACGATTTTAATGCTTCCGCTTAAGGGTGTTTCGATGATTGATGCACCAGACCAGGCTTTTTATGGACCTGAGGAGGATGAAGCTTTGTTTAATGCCATTAGGACAAATGTAAATCGAAATGTCGTGACGCTTGAAGAACTTCAAAATCATATAAATGACCAGTATTTCGCTGAAACAGCTGCACAAAAATTGATTGATATGATGGAGGCCAAAGTTAAGTCATAAACATAAGCTAAAAAGAAATCCAAAGGAAAACAAAAGCTTTTATAAGGTAAAATTTGAAAAAAATCAACATAGCCTTGTGACGATCACAAGCAAAAGACATTTAGGAGGCAACTCATATGAATAAAATGAATAGACTTGAAATTATGGACATGTATAGAAAACAGATTGCTGAGGGGAATATCTTAGTGGGTGTAGGTGCTGGAACTGGCATCACTGCAAAGAGCAGTGAAAAGGGTGGGGCAGACATGCTGATCATCTATAATTCAGGTAGATACAGAATGGCAGGTCGTGGCTCTTTAGCTGGTCTCATGGCTTATGGCGATGCAAATGCAATTGTTGTAGATATGGCATCCGAGGTCTTGCCAGTGGTTCAAAATACACCTGTTTTAGCTGGTGTTTGCGGCACAGACCCCTTTAGAGTTATGGAAGTGTTTTTAAAGCAGCTCAAGGATATGGGCTTCAGCGGCGTTCAAAACTTTCCAACAGTGGGGCTTATAGATGGCGTCTTTAGACAAAATCTAGAAGAAACGGGCATGGGATATGATCTTGAAGTAGACATGATCAGAAAAGCTCATGAACTTGATTTGTTGACAACGCCTTATGTATTTGACCCAGATCAAGCCAAGGCAATGGCTGAAGCAGGTGCAGATATACTCGTTGCACACATGGGCTTGACCACAAAGGGGTCCATCGGTGCACAAACGGCTTTAACATTAGATGAATGTATTCTTAAAATCGAGGCCATTATTGAAGCCGGCAGAAAGGTAAATCCAGATATTTTGGTCATTTGTCACGGTGGACCAATAGCAGAGCCAGAAGATGCAGCATATGTGATTGAAAGAACAAAAGGTATAGATGGCTTCTTCGGTGCATCTAGCATTGAGCGTTTTGCAGCTGAAAGGGGCATTAAGATTCAAACGGAGGCATTTAAACGGATCACTAAATAAGGGGGATTATTATGACTTTTTTAATGGCAGTTGGAATAAGTGTGGGCATTTTAGCGGGATTATGGACAGCTGTAAGTGTGTCACTTGGACTTGTTACTTTTGCGGGATTTTTATCATGGGCAAGCTTTTACGCTTCTGGGGGGAAAGTAAATGGCTTGAAAACGTCTTTAATTTTAAATTTTAGCGGCGTGGTTTGGGGGTATTTAATCGTTCAATTGGCTGGACTTTTAGGACCAGTGGTAGGCGGTACAGTGGGGCTAGGACTTGCTGTTGCCCTAGGTGCAGCTGGCATGTGCTGGCAGGCAAAAATATCTTGGCTAGGGTTTATACCGGGTGCTTTCATAGGGTGTTCAGCATTCTTTGCTGCTAACTTTGACTTTATGGGTGCTGTGATTGGACTTGTATGTGGCGCAGTCCTTGGCTATCTGTCTGAAGTTGTTGCCCTTTCTATTCAAAAGAAAGAAGCAATCTAATCTATTCGCTTAAGGAAAGTAAATATGATTGCTCAAATTAAAAGAAGTTGACCTTTAATGAATAAGGTCAACTTTTTTTGTGTACCCTAGCTTTGAACTTAAATCTGCTATTAAGGATGCCGAGTGACATAGGGCCACAGAGAAAATTATTAAGACATATGAGAGGGTTCAATAACCTTTATGTTCTCTTGCTAAAAGGATGTCTTTCTAGTGGACTCTTTAAGATCAATTTGATCTGAAGAGAATACAAACTTATAAAGATTACAAAATGATATTGACTAGGCAAGAAACCAGTGGTATTATTTAAATATTACCACTGGTAATTACCGACGGTAATGAGATTGACATTTGTATTCAAATTTATATGATTTAGGAGGCATTATGGAAACTTTAAAAGGCAAGGCACGACTAGCGGGTTTAAGTTATTTATTAATAATATTTTGTGGGATTTTTAGTCATAAGATTGTCAGAGCAAGTATAATGATCAAAGGAAATGCCA
>NZ_JBVBZF010000208.1:0-6290 GCF_057447755.1 Fusibacter sp.
GGGCTTGATTATGTGACTCTAGATAGAGAAACAGCCACGCTTTCAGGAGGTGAATCCCAGCGCGTTAAGATGGTAAAGCATTTAACGAGCAGTTTAACCGATGTTGTCTATATTTTTGATGAACCCAGCATTGGTCTTCATCCTAGAGATGTTCACCGACTCAATGAACTGATAAGAAAATTGCGTGACAAGGGCAATACGGTAATAGTAGTAGAGCATGATCCAGATGTGATTAAGGTAGCAGACCATATTGTTGATATGGGCCCACTTGCAGGGGTCAAGGGTGGTGAGGTCTGTTATGAAGGGTCTTTTGACAATCTAATAGGATCAGGTACCTTAACAGGACAATTTCTATCAAAATCGTTCCCAATAAAAATGGATGTCAGAAAACCAAAAGATTTTTTAGTGACCTCAAAGACGAGCTTGCACAACCTTAAAAACGTCAGTTTAAGGATACCAGTTGGTCTGTTTACAGTTGTCACTGGGGTTGCAGGTTCAGGGAAGTCCACACTTGTAAATGGCGTGTTTTCAAAAGAATATCCTGAGGCGATTCTTGTTGATCAATCTCCTGTTTCTGGAAATTTACGTTCTAATTCCGCAACCTATACAGGGATTATGGACAACATTCGCAAGCTTTTTTCGGTAGAAAACAGTGTCAGTGCAGGCCTTTTTAGCTATAATTCAGAAGGCGCTTGTGAGATGTGTAGTGGTAGAGGCTTTATAGAAAATGACCTCGCTTTTATGACCAGTGTTGAAACTGTTTGTGAAGCGTGTGGTGGAAATCGATTCAAAACGGAAGTCTTAAGTTTTACCTATAACGATAAAAACATCGTGGAAGTGCTTGCCTTGACCATAGAGCAAGCAAAGGATTTTTTCACAGAGGCTTCAATTAAGAACAAGTTAAAGAATATCCTAGAAGTAGGCCTTGGCTATATTACACTTGGTCAAACACTTGATACGCTTTCAGGTGGGGAATGTCAGCGCCTAAAACTGGCAAAAGAGCTCAGTAAAAAAGGTAATATTTATATTCTGGATGAACCGACAACAGGGCTCCATATGTCTGATATTAAGTCGATTTTAAAAATTATTAACAAGCTCGTGGATAAGGGAAACACAGTTGTTGTCATTGAACACAATCTTGATGTCATAAGAAATGCCGATTGGATTATCGATCTTGGTGTAGATGGTGGTAGTCGCGGTGGTGAGATTTTGTTTGAAGGTGAGCCGATAAAATTAAAATCTTGCGAAAGGTCAATTACAGCTAAGTACATCTAATTATTAGTGTGGAACTAAAAAAAACATGGATTAGCCCTTGACTCTTCCTTTGGGTAATCCTGTATTCTGAGTATAAATCATAATATATAAGAAGAGAGGTAATGAAGATGAGCAATTTAATTAAGATCAAAGATGTGTCAAGCCAATACGATGTAACTGCTCGTACATTGCGATATTACGAGGATATGGGACTACTCACAAGTGTTAGAAGTACGGATTATGCTTATAGGATGTATGATGAAAATGCCATAAGAAGACTCGAACAAATTTTAATCCTTCGTAAACTAAGTATTAGTATTAGAGATATTCAGAGAGTTTTTAGCACATCAGGTTCGGAAATCGTTTTAGAGGTATTAGGCAAGAAGGTGACAAGTATCGATGATGAGGTGGCACTTTTACATGAGTTAAAAGAAATCGTGTTGGATTTCATTCATGAGATTGAGCAAATAAATTTCACCGAAAACTCAGACATCAAGCTCTTATATTCTAAGGCTAAAGAAATCGAAACACAGTTGACCAGTGTTGACTACATAGGAAAACCATCAAAGGTGAATCGTCTACTTGAAATTTCAGACCAGCTCGACAAGAAAATTCCAGACATCATGGTGGTTAGAATACCGGATTTTAAAGCGGTTACAGTGGGCGTTCAGTCATGGGACGATATGTTCAAGCATGGTGGCTATATGTATCAGCTTTGGCAGAAGGTACACCTTTACAAAAGTGTGATTTTTGACTGCTTTGATTTTCTGCTTTCTGTTGAAGACAAGGTTGAGTGGCTATGTGCTGTACATGAGGGGGTCACTAATGAGGATGTCGCGCCCTTTGATTTAATCGATTTCAAGGGTGGCCTTTATGCCATGGCGGTCAGTATTGATGAAGATAACGAAAGCCTGAGCAAGGTTGAAGGTAAGGTGCATCAGTGGCTTGAAAACACCAATTTCGTCATGGATGAAAACCGGAAAGTCATGTTTAATATGCCTTATTTGTATGAGGATGGAAGAGATCCTGTTTATAGGGAGATTGAGTTGGGGCTTGGCTATAAGCAGATGCAGCGCTATTTTCCAATTAAGTTAAAAGAGGGCTATATCGTATAACTTTACAATTTATAATGGCAATTATTATATAGCATTCATACGATATTAATTTGAAGAAAAATTATTATAATCATTAGTATAATAAGAAACAACTACTGGGTTTAAACAGGGATAGAAATAAACTATAATAGGGGCCCTTGCTTAAATCTTTCGTAATCGATGGCCATTTATATATATGGTTGCCTGTCGATTATGGCGTAGGATAAAAATTACAAAGGAAGTGGTGAATACTTTGGAATGGACAATCGCTTTTAGAGAAACTGTTGAATACATTGAACAAAACTTACTTTCTGATTTAACATTAGATACTCTTGCAAAACATGTTCATATTTCACAATTTTATTTTCATAAGGCATTTAATATTATGAGTGGCTATACTGTTGCCGAGTACATAAGGAACAGGCGATTATATTTAGCTGCACTTGATCTTATAGAAAATGATGATAAAGTGATTGATCTAGCATATCGTTATGGCTATGAAACACCTGAGAGCTTTACCAAAGCTTTTAGCCGATTTCATGGTTTGTCACCAACGAAATTGAAAAAGCAGCCATATATGATAAAACCATTTCATCCCATTGAAATAAATATTTCTGTCAAGGGAGGTGACCAATTAGAATATACTATTGAGGAGATGGATGCCTTTAAAGTAATAGGGATTGGTGCACGTTTTTCGTATGAAAATGCATTTGATAAAATTCCAGAATTTTGGAGGGAATGGAAGCGAAAATGCAGCTTGAAAATAGATAGAGGTCTGGTGTCAGATTTCAATATTGGAAAGTATGGTATATGCATCGATGTACTGCGTAATCCAAAAGAATTTGACTACTATATTGCTGGAGATTATGATGAGAACTCCGAATTTAAAGGGTGTGAAATTATAGAAATTCCAGCATTGACTTGGGTAAAATTTCGTTGTATAGGACCAATGCCAGTCTCATTACAGGCCTTAAATACAAGAATATATAAAGAATGGTTACCAGAAAATAAAAATTACGAGATTACTTGGGGTTACAATATTGAAGTCTATGGTAAAGGTGAAATAAGTGATTCCAATTATAAGAGTGAAATTTGGATTCCTATAAAAAAGTAATCAATATTGGACAATTTAAAACAAAGAATGACAGGATAAGTTATGGTGTTCCTTGTAGAATTAACTTGAAACAGAAAGGAGAATTCTATGAAAGAGAAAACCGTAGCTTATTTTGTTTTAGAGGGAAGTAATCAGGATATTGGAAGGCAACTGGCATCCAAAATAAAGGCAAACTCAGGGTTTGTGAAAGCACCAGCAACGTTCACAGATGTTGAGCTGAGAGAAGCAATAGAACTTTACAATCGATATTGTCCTGGCTTAGTTGAGGAACTTGAGAGTTATGCGCATGCTTATAATATACCTATAAGCGATATTGCATATACATGGATGACTTATTTAATTCCAAGATGTTCTGGTTTAATCTTAAATAGAAGTCTTATGGATGACGGTAATCCCAGACTCATAAGAAATTATGAGTTTGATTTAGAACATGAGGATATGATTGTATTTGAAACAAACCCTAAAGGCAGGTATGGTCATATTGGAGGCAGTGTTGCACTATTTGGTAGGAGTGAAGGGATTAATGAATGTGGTCTTGCAATTTCAATGTCGTCTTGTGGATTGCCAGTTAGTAATATAAGTGAGATGAGGTCGCCTAAAATAAAGGGATTACAGTTTTGGGCAGTCATCAGAAGTTTATTGGAAAATTGTAAAGACATGGATGAAGCATTGGTTATGGTTAAGGAAATGCCAATTGCATATAATATAAACTTATTAATAATAGATGCAAATGGAAACGGCTGTATTGTGGAGACCATGGATGGCGAAATAACATCTCAAACTATAAGCTCTGAAAGTAAACGTAAGTATTTGTGTGCAACAAACCATATTGCAATTCGATCATTTCAGAATCGAGAACCCTTTGCAATGCATAATTCACTTGTTCGATTACAAAATATAGAGCGGTTTATGGAAAATAAGAAAACCTTTAATGAAAATGACTTGTGTGATTTTTTTATTAGCAAATATCCTATAGGTCTATCTACATCATACTATTCAGATTTTTTTGGCACAGTTAAGACGGTCATTATGGATCCCATAAAGCGTACATTTAAAATTCGTTGGTTGGTTGAGGCAGAAAACGGATGGGAGGAATATCAAATTGGTACACAGACAACCGATCATACATTAAAAAAATATTATATAAATGAAAGCGCTGATGCTTCATTTTTTAAATTCATAAAGCTGTAATTCAAGCCCTTATGCCAAGTCTGGGTAATTTTCCCTTCAAAGTAAGCGATAACAAAAATTTAAGAAAATTATCGCGATAATTAAGTGAAATTGTATTGATTAGATTTTAGCTTTACTGTAAAATAATCAAGTTGTGCAAAAAAGAAGCTATAGTTATTAATGCGTATTTTCTCTTTTAACAATAATAGACATCAATGTATGGAGGAAGAATGAAGGGAACAACTTTAAAGAAAGAAATTGGATTAATGGAAGCAATGACAATGGTTGTAGGTGTTGTTATTGGTTCGGGAATATTTTTTAAAGCATCTACTGTTTTCAGTCAGGCGGGTAGTCCGTTTTGGGGCATCATGGCTTGGATATTAGGAGGCCTTATAACAATGGCTTCAGCATTGACCGTTACTGAGATAGCAACAGCAATTCCTAAAACTGGGGGAGTTTTTGCCTATCTTAATGAACTCTACGGTGAAAAAACAGCCTTTCTTTTTGGCTGGATGCAAAGTTTAATTTATGTTCCAGGTGTTGTCGCGGCATTATCTATTGTATTGATTTCTCAGATTACATTTTTTGTAGAAATATCGCCGATGGTGCAAAAAATATTTGCAATTATATTCATTTTCTTTATTATTTTTATCAACGTATTATCGACAAAACTTGGCAGTCGAGTTCAACTCGTTTCAACAGTGGCTAAGTTAGTGCCAATCATTGCAATCATCGGCTATGGTCTTGTAAGGGGAAATGCGCAAGGCTTTGATGCAATACTTGGTGGCCTTTCTAGCATCGGCAGTGAAAGTGTGAATTACACAGGACTTGGCGCAGCTATTTTAGGAACTTTATGGGCCTATGATGGTTGGGTCGGCGTTGGCAATATGGCAGGTGAAATGAGAAACCCAACGAAAGATTTGCCAAAGGCGATCATCTTCGGTTTGTTGGCAATCATTCTCGTTTATATTGCTATAAACACAGCTTTGATCAACGTAATGCCGATTGATGATGTTGTTGCTTCAACACAAGTTACATCGGATGCAGCTGTAATCCTCTTTGGTAAAATTGGAGCGAGCATTATTGCAGGTGGTATCATTATTTCCATATTTGGAGCATTGAATGGCTACTTGATGACTGGTGTACGTGTGCCGTTTGCAATGGCTCAAAATGGCTTAATGCCATTTTCAAAGACCTTTGGACAAGTAGATGCGCGCTTTGGCACACCAACAAATGCATTCCTACTTGAAGGGACTTTAGCTTCTATTTACGTCTTAAGTGGTTCGTTTGAAATGTTAACCAATTTAGCCATGTTCATGGTATGGTTGTTCTTTGTAATGACAGTTGCTGGAATCTTTAAACTTCGAAGAATAAACGCTGGTAAGGAGAGAAGTTATAGTGTGCCGCTTTATCCAATTGTGCCACTTGTGGGTATTTTGGGAGGCGTTTATGTCATCGTTAGTACCCTTATGACAAATCTTAGCAGTTCTCTGATTGGGATTGCAATCACATTAACAGGCCTACCCGTGTATATGATCTTAATGAAAAAAGAAGAAGACAAGCTAGAAGTAAGTATTGATTAGTATATTATAAGATGTTAAAAAACTCTAATTAACACGTAATGGCCTTAGAATTTAAGCCCTTACTGGTTGACTAGA
>NZ_JBVBZF010000209.1:0-6240 GCF_057447755.1 Fusibacter sp.
GTTGCAAAAGTTGACGCAACTTTTGGTTTTTCAACAACAATAAGCTTTTTCATGCAAACTCCTTGTAAAACTATCTTAAGATAGACCTAAAACAAAATGTCTTAGGTCTATTAGTGACATAATGCAATGTGAGATAAAAATCAGATTAATTGTTAGACTTTTGATATTTAGCAAAATCCTTATCGCTGTCTATACCTTCTGAAATAAATTGAGAAACTAAATCATCAATATGATCATCAAATTTTTGTTCCGCCCACTCTGGATTAGTAGACACGAGAAAATTAAAGTATTCTTCAAGTCTTGCCATAGCGATTCTATCAATGGTAACAGCTTTCTTAAGGTTTTTGTTAGTTACAAATAATTTAGGCATAATAAAATTCCTCTCTCTCTTTTATAATATATTAACCGCACAGGATGAAACGGTTATATGAGGTGTTAGATGAAGCGTCAGACTGACGCTTCAAATAGTGACATACAAAATATGCTTTTATTCCTGGTGATCGAGCGAAAAAACGTCATACACTAAGGAACAATCGTAGGCTATAAAATGTCATACGTGAAATTTATGGCCAATCGCATTGTGATGATAAAAGTGACATACAAATTTCTAACCGGCAAGCGGAGCTGCGAGAAAAAAGTGTCATACCCAAAACGGCTTGAAAGAAAAAATAAAAGTGTCATGCACATAATTTTCCTGAAGAACTGGATCTGGAAAGAACGTGTCATACATCAATAACCTAAAATAAGTCTCGGATCAACTGTGTAATTACCAAACTTTATTTCTAAATGAAGATGTGGACCTGTGGAAGATCCAGAATTACCGACAGTACCTAACACGGTGTTATAATTAACAGTCTCGCCTGTACTCACATAGATTTTGTTCAAATGACCATAAAGTGAAAACCATTCATTACTATTAGAATCAATGTGTCTGATCAAAACAGAATTACCATAACCACTATTAAGGCGTTGTACTCTCACCACCACACCGCTTGCGACTGGATTTAAAGGCAAATCAAATGTAGTTGTCGTTCTTGAAACAAGATCTACACCCGCATGAAAAAGTTTCACTTTCTTTATAGGGTGCATTCTATAACCATAAGGTGATGTGACATAATTAAGACTGCCGTTAGGTTTTCTAAAAAAGCCATATGGAATCAAAGAAGCGTCAAAATTTGGTGCGTCAGTCGGAGAATATAGCAAAGCTATTATATTAGAATCAAAAATAGCATTGAGCCATTCTCTTTGTTCTTCACTGAACACATGGATAAGGTCATCGATATGTCTTGAATTGATATTTACATCGTAAAGGTCATTAGCGTCAAGCTCTCTAAGACCTACCAATACATCGTTAATGTTTGAATAATTGGTCTGATTAATATTAGAAAGATAAGATACAGCCCTATGACCCTCTCTTGTAACCGTCCTTAAAAAAGTTTTGACTTGATAAGAAATTACTTGATCCTCAACAACAATGTATTCCGTTCTGTAATAATATTCATTCACAGTAATTGAAAGAAACATGATTACAGATTCATAAGGATTTACATTTGTAAGATCGTTAGAGTGTAAAATCATATCATATGCGACAAGATGTATATAATCAGCTCCTATGGTAGCAGCAGCATCATAGTAATCTTTTAGAAAGTCCATACCAACTTGACTAGAATCACTGTTAGAAACAGGGGTTAAGGAAGAAATCAAAGCAATCGGTGGAAAGACAAATATAAAAAAGATGATCACTATGATATAAATGCCCTTCCCTTTACCCTTCTTAGAACTCAATTCACCACCATGCCTTGTTTAATATATTGATCTAAATAAATAGACCTCTGCTTGTAAATTCTCTCAAAATCCTTCGGTAAGTTCCATTCGATTTCATCTTTTGTTAAAATCTTGTGAATACCAAATTTTCGAGTACCGATAAATAAAATACCCTTCCCTTTATTATCAGAAGAAAATTCAGTGGAAACCATTGAAGGGTCAGCATTTTCATTAGTACGAACCAGATCAATTTCAGCATCCGTTAAACCAAGTTCAAGTTTTTTAATTTCAGCAACATCGGTATTTGAAAGTTGAAAAATGATTTTGAAATGAGAAAGACCAATAACACGCTCACCACCAGAAACTTTTAAGTAGTCCGCAAAGTTTTGAGTAGCAGTAGTAACATCACAGCCAAACCCTCGAATTTCCTTTAAAAATCTTTCAACAAGATATTCAAGTGACTTAGGATTTTTTTCAGATGCAAAGTTATGAGCTTCATCAAAAACTAAATGGTGAGTTGGAGGGTTAAAAGTACCAAATGATCTAATGAAGTTATTAAGCGATTTTTGAAGAATATCAATCAATGGTTTAAAAACAAGTTCTTTAAGTCCAGAAACGTCAAACACTTGAAACTTGTCAAAAACTACATTAGTTTGACCATTTAAGAAATGTGACAAAGATCCAGTGTGAATATCTTGAAAATCAATTAAGAAATTTTTACGAACTCTTCTTTCATCAATATTTTCAATATCATCTGGATTCTTAACCTCGTCATTAATAACGTCCATCAAGTCATCAATAGTTGGTATGATTCTAGTTTCAACAGTCTTTATCTTTTCAAACATTTTCTTAAGATCTTGTTTTAAAATATTGCCTTTTCTAGTGGACATATCCTCACTAAACCAATATGAATATTCAACAAAATCATCTATTACATCAGTAATAGCTTGATTGAGATCTTTAGGAGATAAATTTTCAATGTCATAAATGTGAAACGGATTGATACAGACATTTTTATTTTTGAACACGTAACGGCTACCATAAGGAAAATATAAATCCCCTTTAATATCTACAATGTGATTGTAATCATAATAAGGTACATAATCGTTTACAAACTGTCTTAAAAAGGTAGATTTACCCGCCCCAGTTGTTGCTACAATCGCAACGTGACCATTTGAGTTGGTCATACGATCCATTTTATCAATAATCAGAGGTCCTTTATAACGAATACTAGAACCATCTGGTATTATGTTAGATCCCCAATGTGTCCCTTTGGTTTCAATATAATCACTAGAGTTAAAAAGTAAGGTAGAAGCGAAATCCTCAGCCGTAAACGTCCATCTTAAGTTGTCAACAATATTTGGATAATAACCTATGGGTAAAGAAGCAAACCACGGATTGAAATTTTCACCTCGAATATCAGTAAGTTTGAATCCAGAACCACATTCATTTCTAAATTTTTTGATTTTTTCTTTAAGCACTGGCTTTGAAGTGGCTTTTAATTGTAATAAAGTTGTCATTTCAAAAAGACGGTCTTGTGCATTTACCAGTTTAGAAATATTTTTATCAATAGATGCTTTTTGGACATTTGCCTTAATTTGATCCGCATCTGTTTTACCAGAGCTTGCAGCAAATGAATAGGATTTCTTAGCATTAGATATGCCTTTAGAATATTCTTCTGTAAAAGGAACTGGTTTAAAATGAAAAGAAACAACAAAATCATCATCAAATGAAAGAAAATTATCTAACCATGAAAAATATGTGACCGTAAGAGGAAACCTCGAAATATAAAAGTGTCTGTAATATGAATCTTCAATGTGAAGGTGAAGATCGTCACTATCATCTTTATAGATATGTGGGAAAATATCAGAAACACGCCAAGATTCATCAATTGAAATATCATCATAAGATTCTTTGTGTGTTAATTCAGTGATCAGTCTTTTGGTGTCAAATTCTTTAAGTAATTTTGTTGAAAGACCAGATACGGAAAGTTTTCTCGAAAAAGCATCATAAACACTTTTAAGATCAACTAAAGCGTTGTTATAATTTTTTTCTTTAGAATTAATTAGAATGTAAAAGTATAAATTGTTGGTCTTTTTGAATTCGCCAAGATCGTTATCTGCGTTCCCCGATTGGATCGCTTCAAACTTACTTATATTTGAACTTATAATATTTTTAGCAAAGTCTGGATTAGGTAAATCCAAAGATTTCTCCATGTATGATATACACTCAAAAAGGTCAACTCTTTTATTAACAACATAAATACTAAACCTTTCATTAGTCAAAGACATAAGAGCGTTTTTAATAGCGTAGTACATAGATGTTTTAGAAGGTGTTCCCATAAGAGCAACATTGTTAGGTGAAACTCTAAAAAGCATTTTATGTTTACCGTCAGTACCCTTCAAAATATCCTTTATATAATCAATCGGAACATCAAATATCTCGTCCGAGTTCTTCGATTTGAACTGTGATAACATTTTTTTCACTGGCTTTCCCCTCCCACACAATTGTTTCAGAAATGTTGAAAAATTTTCTGTATTCGCTACGTATTACTTTAATGAAAGCAACATACATTGTTTCGTTATATTTCATTTCAGTCAAAGAAAAATAGAAAAATAGTGATACTACTACATAAATTGAAAACAGACCAATGATAAATCTTGAAAGACCAAAGAAGTAGATAAAAGTCATATGGAATATAAATCCCAAACCAACAAAAAGAGAAACTTTAATAAATCTTGGAATTGTTAAGCCGAGCAACTTAGTTCTTGTATCAATATTTCTAGTTAGAAATCGTTGTTCTTCCATGATAATACTCCTTTAATAAAATAATCCGATAACGCCTTGCGTTGCAGCTTGTTGAGATGAACTAGAAGGTGTCACAGCATTACCGACCATACTAAACATAGTGCTACCATTTTGCGGTTGGCTACTTGTACCCATTTTTTTATAAATAAAAGGTCTGATAAGTTCATCCGAAACAGTCGCAAAATATAAAAACACAACCCCTACCACAAATGAAAAGGAATTAATATTACCAGTTGCAATATTCATATTATAAGTTAAGAATGAAATACCGTAGTACAAAAATATGAAAATGAATGATCCAGACACCGTCCAAACGATGAGTTCAGTAATCAAAGCATTAAAAGGTTTGTCATCATTGATCCAAGACGAAACAGCCACTGGTGAAATGTAATAGAAAAAAAGAGCTATAGCAATTCTTTTACCGCCTATAAAAGTCAACTTTGTAAAAAGATAAATGCTAGAAAATAAAATCAATATTTGTTTAACCGCAAGTTCAATATTATTAACATCAACTCCATTAGGGATTTTAAACATACTGGAAATTTTAAAAAACATGTCATCTTTAGTAAAATATTGAATAAAGTTTAAGCTGTGATAATTAAAAGGAATAACAACCTTAACAATAATAAGAGGAAAAGCCGACATAAAAATTAGTGAAAAAATTACTTTTAAAATAAATTTATCAACATTAGGTTCATCTTGCTCTGCAATTACCATCCATTGAATAATAGCAAAATTTACAAACATGATATATGAAATTAAAAGTGTAAACCCTAAAATTTCAGTTTTTAAAGGAAAGTAGTCAAAAAGATTAAGGGGTGGAACTAACAAGTCACTTGCTAGTTCCAAAACCCACGGTAAAATATATTGACCAAGATAAAAAAGCATATACAAAAGAGATCCTAAGACCATGCCACCGAGCGCAATTGAAATCATAAAATCACCTATAACTTTTGTACGTTTTGCACGCCAAGATCTTTAGCAAATACAAATATCACAACGGTAATGACTAACGCAAATACTGCCATAAAAGCCGTTTTCATACCCTTTTTTCTCAATTTATTTTGTTGACTTTCTTCTAAATCTGGATCACCAGATTTTCTGAATGTAGTTATAGCGTCAGCAGTCAACCAAATAAAAGCAGCAAGCGAAAGAAAATTAACAAAGAGTTTTCCATAATAAAGCATTGTATTAGTCATATCATTAACGCTATCCCAGTTATTCACATCAACTTTAGTGCCTGTAGTAAGTAATTTTTCAATACTTAAATTAAAATTCATAAAATCCACCTTTCAAATTTAATTACCATTCTTTATTTAATCTTAGATCATCAATCACTGATTGATTAAGATTATAGTAAAATATATCGCCTTTATTGACACCCTTACCACTTAAGTTCCTATTGGTAATAAAGTTTTGTCCATAAGATGAACCATTACCTGTAGACCAAAGAGAGTTGAGCGTCGTAAAATCGTACATCAAACTTTGCGAAGGTTTAAAGCCTACAATATCAAAGTTCACAAGTAGATTTCCTTTTAAATAATTCTTACTATAAAGGTCTAAGGTTTCCCCCTTTCTCACCGCCAGAGTAGACGGCGGTAAATAGTATTTGAATCGCCAAGTATTATAAATCGGATCACTGACAGATTCATGTGAGAATTTATATGA
>NZ_JBVBZF010000210.1:0-6203 GCF_057447755.1 Fusibacter sp.
AATCCAAGGGTCATCTGTGTCAAGTCATTTGTACCAAATGAGAAGAATTCTGCTTCTTTGGCAATTTCATCAGCAATAAGAGCTGCTCTTGGCACTTCAATCATCGTCCCTACCTTGTAAGCCACTTCAGAATTTAAGGCTTTAAAGGTTGCAGCAGCTGTGTCATTTACAAGCTTTTTAAGGATTGTAAATTCCTTAAGATGTCCCACAAGCGGAATCATGATTTCAGGATGAACATCAATCTTAAGTTCATCTTTGCAGTAAACAGCCGCTTCAATGATGGCTCTCACTTGCATTTCGTAGATCTCAGGATATGTGATTGCCAAACGACAACCCCTATGGCCTAACATCGGATTAAACTCACTTAAGTTTTCAACCTTCGATTTAAGCGTCTCGAAATCAACCTTTAAGTCATCTGCTAAGTTTTTGATTTCTTCATCCTTATGTGGTAAAAATTCATGAAGTGGTGGGTCTAAAAGTCTAATATTTACTGGTCTTGACCCCATTGCTTTGAAAATACCGATGAAGTCCTCTTTTTGATATGGTAAGAGTTTATCAAGTGCTTTAACCCTATCCGCAACATTTGATGCAACAATCATCTCTCTTACGTTTAAGATACGGTCATCGCTAAAGAACATGTGCTCTGTTCTACAAAGACCAATCCCTTCAGCACCGAATTTAACAGCGGTTTCAGAGTCATGAGGATTGTCAGCGTTGGTTCTAACGCCTAATGTTCTAAATTCATCAGCCCATTCTAATACCTTTGCAAAGTCACCCGTTAAACCAACCTCAACGGTTTTGATTTCGCCTGCATAGACCTTACCTGTATTACCGTCAAGAGAAATATAATCGCCTTCTTTGAAAATTTGATCACCAATTCTAAAGACTCGGTTCTCTTCGTCAACCTTTATTTCACCACAACCAGCCACACAGCATTTACCCATACCACGCGCAACAACTGCAGCATGTGAAGTCATCCCACCTCTAGAAGTTAAGATGCCCTCTGCTTTAACCATGCCTTCAATATCTTCAGGCGATGTTTCAGTTCTTACCAATATGGTTTTAATTTTTTGCTCTCTTGCCTTAACCACATCTTCAGAATGGAAGTAAACAATACCACTTGCAGCACCTGGCGAAGCAGGTAACCCTTTAGCGAGTACTGTTGCTGAATCAAGTGCAGAAGGTTCAAATGTCGGGTGTAGCAATTGATCAAGCTGCGCAGGCGCAATTCTCATGAGAGCTTCTTCCTTATCAATTACACCTTCATCTACCATATCTACCGCTACTTTAATCGCAGCATATGCCGTTCTTTTTCCAGTACGTGTTTGGAGCATGAACAAGTTACCACGTTCAACAGTAAACTCTATATCTTGCATATCTCTATAATGTGCTTCCAATTTGCTAGAAACTTCTGTAAATTGGTCATAAACCTCTGGTAACGCATCTTTGAGCTCATCGATCTTCTGTGGTGTTCTAATACCAGCAACAACGTCTTCACCTTGTGCATTGATTAAGAACTCTCCGAAGAGTTTGTTTTCACCAGTAGAAGGATTACGTGTAAAGGCAACGCCTGTTCCTGATGAATTCCCCATATTTCCAAAAACCATAGACTGAATATTAACAGCGGTTCCTAGACTGTGCGGAATTTCATTGTAATTACGATATACAATCGCACGATCGTTGTTCCAAGAGCCAAATACAGCTTCGATCGCCATCATCATCTGCTTTTTAGGTTCTTGTGGGAACTCAAAGCCCTTTTCGGACTTGACGATTTTTTTGTAACCAACAATGATTTCTTCCAAATCTTCAGAAGTCAATTGCGTATCGGATTCATAACCACAGATTTCCTTTTTACCGTCAAGGACTTTATCAAATTTATACTTTGGAATTTCAAGTACAACATCTCCAAACATTTGTATAAATCTTCTGTAACAGTCCATTGCAAAACGACGGTTCTCTGTTAATTTTGCTAGGCCTTCAACGGATAAATCATTAAGACCTAAATTTAAAACCGTGTCCATCATACCTGGCATAGATACTACTGCACCAGATCTTACTGATACCAATAAAGGATCATCTGAATCCCCTAATTTCTTTTGGGTTTTGGCTTCAAGACGCTCCAAATTAGTTTCAATCTGCTCTAAAATCTCAGCAGAGATTTGTTTGCCATCCACATAGTATTGATTACATGCCTCAGTTGTAATCGTAAATCCCTCTGGCACTGGCAGACCAATTTTTTTCATTTCTGCTAGGTTTGCACCTTTACCACCCAGCAATGATTTGAGCTCTTTACAGCCCTCTTCAAATGCATAAACAAATTTTTTCATTTTAAAACCTTCCCTCACAAAGATAAAATTTATAAAAAACCCATAGAAACCTATGGGTCAATTATCAGTCGTTTATGACAATTTACTTCAATTTCATGTTAAGACCAGTTATTTCTAAAATAATGCTAGCAGTCTCCTCAATCGCTTTGTTGGCAACATTTATAATTGGACACCCTAATTGCTTATAAATTTTTTCGGCATAGTCGAGCTCTTGTAAAATACGGTCAAGATTTGCATATTCAACATCTGACGATAAACCAAGTGCCTTTAGACGCTCCATCCGAATTTCATTTAATTTTTCAGGTGAATTTGTTAAGCCAATTAGCTTGTTTTTTGGTACCTGAAAGATCTCCTTCGCCACAGGAATTTCAGGTACAAGCGGTACATTTGCTACTTTTACGTTTTTATGTGACAAGTACATACTGAGTGGCGTTTTAGAAGTTCTAGAGATGCCCAGTAAAACAACATCTGCATATTTTAAACCTCTTAAATCTTTTCCATCATCATATTTTACTGCAAATTCAATCGCTGCAACCCTTTCAAAATAATCATCATCCAGCTTATACATGGTTCCTGGTTTGCCCACAGGTTTATCTGCGAAAAACTCAGAAAACTGCGTAAGTACTGGTGAAAGAATATCATGATATGTCACATTATGCTGTTCACAAGACGATATGAGTTTAATTCTCATTTCATCTAAAACAGTCGTAAACAGAATCACAGATTTATGACGAGCTGCCTCTAAAACGATTTCTTCTACAGCATCTTCATCACGAACATAGTTATACTTCTTGACGATATAATCCTTGTTTAAAAACTGATTCATTGCTGCTTTGGCAACGTGAGTTGCTGTTTCACCAAGTGAATCAGATACGATAAATATATGATATCTATTGTCCATAGGCACCTCCATCTGCTTAATATATATCCACTTCTCAGGATTTTATTGATATTTTTTTATCACCACAACATGATAAGAAAATATATTAAAATACTTTTAAGATGAATGTCTAGAATTTAAGGCCTTTGGCAATATAAGAAACCAAATCTTCAATCTTTACACGCTCTTGTTCCATAGTATCTCTGTGTCTAACAGTGACACATTTATCTTCTAAAGACTCAAAATCGTAAGTGATACAGTAAGGCGTACCAATTTCATCATGTCTTCTATAACGTTTTCCAATACTTCCTGAATCATCAAAGTCAACATTGAAATGCTCTGAAAGTTCGTTAAACACTGCTTCAGCATTTTCATTCAACTTTTTAGACAATGGGAAAATCGCCGCTTTAAAAGGTGCTAAAGCTGGATGGAATTTCATGACGATTCTACTTGTACCATCTTCGAGCTCTTCTTCATTGTAAGCATCCACTAAGAAAGCGAGTGTTACACGGTCAGCACCAAGAGATGGCTCTATACAGTAAGGTACATATTTCTCATTTGTAATTGGATCTTGATAAGATAAATCCACTTTGGCATGGTTCATGTGTGCTTTTAAGTCGAAATCTGTACGATCTGCTATTCCCCAAAGCTCACCCCATCCAAATGGGAATTTATATTCGATGTCCGTTGTTGCATTTGAGTAATGTGACAATTCTTCTGGATCATGATCTCTGAACTTGACATTTTCCTCGTTTAAGCCCAATCTTAGCAACCAGTTCATACAGAACTCTTTCCAATATGCAAACCACTCTAGGTCTTTACCAGGTTCACAGAAGAATTCAAGTTCCATTTGTTCAAATTCTCTTGTTCTAAAGGTGAAGTTACCTGGTGTGATTTCGTTTCTAAACGATTTACCGATTTGTCCGATGCCAAATGGGACTTTCTTTCTTGAAGCTCTTTGAATCGCTTTGAAATTTACAAAAATACCTTGTGCAGTTTCAGGTCTTAAGAAGATTTCAGTAGAGGAATCTTCAACAACACCTTGGAAGGTTTTAAACATAAGGTTGAACTGTCTAATATTTGTAAAGTTAATCGCGCCACAGTTTGAACATTTAATGCCTTCATCTGCAATGTATTTTTCCATTCTCTCGTTGCCCCAAGCATCAATGGCATCTGCATGCTCACCTTTTTCAGCCATATGCGCCTCAATAAGTTGATCTGCCCTATATCTTGTCTTACATGATTTACAATCCATAAGCGGATCATTGAAGCCGCCTACGTGACCAGAAGCAACCCAAACTTCAGGGTTCATAAGAATAGCACTGTCTATACCGACATTAAGTGGGCTGCCTTGAATGAACTTCTTCCACCAGGCCTGCTTGACATTGTTTTTAAGTTCAACACCCAATGGACCGTAATCCCAAGTATTTGCTAGACCACCATATATATCAGACCCTGGGAATATAAAGCCTCTAGACTTCGATAAAGAAACAACCTTTTCCATAGTTACTTGATTCATAATTAACCTCCAATATCTTGTTTTTCTCAACCTAATCATCAGTCTTGATGTTCTGAATCATAAGTTTAAATCAATTGCACCCTATATTAAGAATTTCAGATACTTATTATAAAATTTTTTATAAAAAAAATCTTCCATCCCTATAGAAAGGGACGAAAGATTATTCCGCGGTTCCACCCTAGTTGGCCGTAGCCCACTTAAGTATGCATAGCTCGAAAGTTCCTTTCCCTTGATCATGTAGTTGATTTGCACCATCCATCAACTCTCTAAATACATCATTAAAGTACTTCTCTTCGTCATCGCTGCAATATTTTTATTGATAATAACATATATTAAATATACTGTAAACACTTTTACCGAAAAAATCATTTTTATTTTTCTGTTTCATCTTCAAAAATGTCTTCTTCAAAAACTGGTGATGCTTCGGCTTCAGCATCAGATGAATCAACCTCTGCATCTTCATCCATTTCCTTCTTATCTTTAAAAACAGATTTTAAATCATCAAATTTTTCAGAAGTCATTTCATTGATATTGATTTCTTCCCCATCTTTTTTAACGATCTTGATTTCACAGCCGGTTGCAACTGCTGCAATAATAGCTGCCACTGTTGGAATTGTAAAGATTACTGCACCAATGGCACCTGCCATAATTGGAATGTCAACAACCGTTTTACCATTTTTAACAATGGTAATTTGATTGATAAAGCCTTCGTTTACCCAGCCTTTTAATTTTTCTACGATTTCTTGACCAGACATGTTTCTGCTTTCTGATTTTGATGGACCGTTTTCCTTTTCTTCTAAGTAAACAATTGCCTTTAATAGATCGCCTTCATTTTTTTCAAGTGCTTCTTTTGCTTCCTTGTATGTGACGCCAGTTCTGTTAATAATTTCATCAACCATTTCAAGTGTAATTCTCATTCAAATCACTCCAATCTTATAAAGTTCTGCTTTCATAAACTTATTATACCATTGTCATCAGCTTAATACTCATATATATCTAATTTTTATCTTACTTCTAACCAAATTTTTATCCACCCTATTTCATTAATGTCTCTATAAAGGTTTTAGAGTTAATATGGTGAATGTCCAAGTGATTTAACACATAGGCCTCAAACATGGGCACTAAGTGGTCAATATAGCGCTGATGAAATTTCGTATTGATAATGATTCGAATATCCTTTACAAGTAAATACTGAATAATCTGAACAAACTGTTGATTGAGCTTATAGACCTTGTCACCTTCTCCAATGCAGTGGCGGTGTATCAATCCACCCTGATTTATTGAGAACACATAGTCATCAAGGCCACTGCCACAATTTGTACATTTTTCACTTAAGTTCGGCATATGACCTGAAAGTTTTGTGAGCTTGATTAAATAAGCCAGTTGCAGCAAGCGCAAATCTATATCCTTTTTAGCCAATATATCTGCAATTTCAACGATTAAGGTATAGTGGTCAATATCGATCATATTCTTATGT
>NZ_JBVBZF010000211.1:0-6197 GCF_057447755.1 Fusibacter sp.
CCTAGGCATTGTCATGATGCTATTAAATGGCCTTAACTTCGGTATTGACTTCACTGGCGGTACCATGATGCAAGTAAACCTTAACCAAACGGTTTCGGTGAGTGAAGTAAATGACGTGATCAAAGCGTTTGATCTTTCACCTGAGATTGTACATGCTGGTGAGAATAAGTTTGAAGTCATCATTAAGACGAAGGCTTCTTTAAGTAATGCAGAGCGTGTTGAGATTTTCAATGCATTAAAAACAGCTTACAACTTAGAAGACTCGGATTTTAGAGGTGCTGAACAATTTGGCCCAGCAATTGGTGCTGAGATCAGAAATAGAGCATTAATGGCAATCTTAGTAGCGTCAGTATTTATGTTAATCTATATCTCATTTAGATTTGAAGTTGTGTTTGGTCTAGCGGCAATCGTTGCCTTACTACATGACGTTTTAATGTTAATTTCAATTTATGCGATTTTCAGATTAACTGTAAATTCTTCGTTTATTGCAGCGATATTGACCATCGTTGGTTACTCAATCAATGATACCATCGTTGTTTTCGATAGAGTTAGAGAAAACGTTAAGAGAGAAAAAGGCAAATCCCACTTTGAAGTGGCGGATAAATCGATCAATCAAACGCTTACTAGATCTATCAATACTTCACTTACAACATTACTCGTTATTGGCGCATTATATTTCTTAGGCGTTGAGTCTATTAAAGAATTTGCTCTACCACTTATGACTGGTATCGCTGTTGGTACGTATTCTTCAATTTTCATCGCAAGTCCAGTATGGGCAATTATTAGAGATAAAATTTCTCATAAAGGTTCTTACGCTGCAAATTAATTAAACAAGAAAAGTCATCTTAAGCGTTATGATCAAAACTTTCAACTGAACAGGTGGGTTTGATTATAACGCTTTTTAAAATGAAAATCATAGGAGGTCATTATGCAGTTAAATGTAGTTCTTACCCTTATTTTTGCGATTATCATTTCAGCATTTGCAATTTTTAATGCATCTGTTGTAACCGTGAGTTTCTTTTTTGCCAAAGTAGATTTATCACTTGCCATTGTCATTATTGGTTCTGCACTGATTGGAGCCTTGGTTATTTGGTTCTTTGATGCTTTCAAAAAGATGAAAACAAAGAAGCAAATTAAAGAATTGAATAAAAGAAACACTGAGCTTGAAAAACAGGTAACACAAAAAGAGTCTTATGCAAAAGAGTTAGAAGCAAAGTTAGCAGTTAAGGAAGAGTTAATCAAAGAATTAAAATTAAAAGATGAGACGAATACAAATACGAATACCAATACAAATGTACAAAATACCAATTTAGAAAACGGTGAATAAATGATTTTTCAAAATTCAATATGGCATTCTATCTCAATAGATGATGCGCGTATAAAGCAATATAGTGCTCTTTTTAATACAGAACCACTCATAACCAAATTGTTATTAGATAGGGGTTTTACCACAACTGAACAAGTGAATACATTTTTCAAGCCAACTCTTGATGACCTTCATGACCCATACTTATTTAAAGACATGACACTTGCCGTTGAGAGGATTAGAAGGGCAATAGAAAACCATGAAAAAATATGGATTTATGGTGACTATGATGTGGATGGTATCACGAGCATTACTGTCATGTGCCGATTTTTTAGGCATATAGGCATCGAAGTTGATTACTATATTCCAGATAGGCATGATGAAGGTTATGGGATCAGCCATAAAGGGATAAATATGATCCATGAGGCGAACGGTAAGCTCATTATTACAGTGGACAGTGGCATTACAGCAGTTAATGAAGTTGAACTTGCCAAGTCGCTTGGTCTAGACGTGATTATAACAGACCATCATGAATGCCAAGAAACACTACCGGATGCCTATGCCATTATTAATCCCAAAATCAAAGGTTATCCCTTCGAAATGCTTTGTGGATGCGGCGTAGCATTAAAACTGATACAAGCGCTCTTAGGTGAAAAGTTCGCTGATTTTTTACCTGAAATTGTTGATATCGTTGCACTTGGGACGATTGCAGATATTGTACCTTTGGTCGATGAAAATCGAATTATCACCAAACTTGGTCTCGAGCAGATGAAAAAATCGCATGTCCCTGGCATTAGGGCACTCATAAAGGAAGCTAATCTTCAAGGCAAAGAAATCAATGCTGGCCATATCGGTTTTATCATAGCCCCTAGGATAAATGCTTCAGGACGAATTGGGGACCCTAAAATAGCAGTGGAAATGCTTTTGACTGACAGTGAGCAAAGAGCCATAGAAATCGCCAAAAGCCTAAGCGACCTGAACAGTGATCGACAAGCCCAGGAACGCATTATTTTAGAAGAAGCACTTAATTATATAGAAAGAGACATTGATCTTGAAAGAGAAAAGGTCCTACTTGTCTTAGGAAAGGCATGGCATACAGGCATCATTGGGATCGTTGCCTCTAAACTCTGTGATCGTTTTTCGAGACCTGTGGTAATTCTCAATGTGGAGGATGGTATCGCTAAGGGCTCTGCTAGAAGTGTTGAAGGGATCAGTATCTTTGAAATTCTAAGCCAGTTCAAAGATTTATACGACAAGTTTGGTGGTCATGAACAAGCCGCTGGATTGACATTAAGCGCTGATAATGTCATGACACTCAAGGCCAAGCTGCTGGCATATAGCGAATCCAATATTTCTTTTAAAATGCTGACGCGTAAGCGCAAGGCCGACGGTGTATTAAAACCACAAATGGTCAACCACAAACTCGTGGATGAAATTGATGCCTTAAAGCCTTTTGGACTTGCGAATCCCAAGCCACAGTTTACATTCGAAAACCTTGTACTTGAAGATTTTAAATGTATCGGCAAGGAGCAAACCCATTTAAAATTAATTGTTAATGATGGTATAAGGGTATATGATGCCTTGTCTTTTAACAATGCGCATCTAAGCCGTTATTTAAAGAAGCAAGACCATTTGCATTTACTTTTGAATTTAGAGATCAATCATTTTATGGGGGTCGAAACCATTCAATTTATGGTTAAAGACATCGTTAAGCCTCATATGCCTGTGGCTGACCTCCTGACCATTAAAATGGCCAAGGCTGTCTCAAAGTATATCCAAGAGGGTAGTCCAGAAATCGATCTATGTAAATTTACAAGTGAATCAGATTTTGATATAATATTCTTTGCCCCTGAAAAAAAGACACTGTTTGTCTACTCTTTGGAAGGAATGATTCGCCTCAAGGATTATTTTTTCAATCGAAATTTTTATCAGTATACATTGCATTTCAATGAACTTGATCCAAAGGAGACTGAACCAGATTATGTGGATATAATCTTTATGCCAACCCAGAAGGCTTTAGAACAAAATCCTGAAGGCATTGTCTTAAATGAAAATTGGAACATCAGTATTCACATACCAAATCGAAATGATCTGATGCATTTTTATAAAAACTTGGGGGATTTAAAACAATTTGACATCAAGAAATTAGCACTACAGTTGAATTTGAGCATACCGAAGTGTTTAATATGCTTGATGCTTTTAGAACAAATGAAATTAATTGAGTTTGAAGAAAAGAATGGCAATGTTCAATTAAGAATTTTAACAAAGCCAAAAGAGCGGATAGACTTAGAAGCTTTACCGCTTTATAAGAAAATATGGGAGCCATATAAAGAGGTTCGTCAATAGGAGGCAATCAAATGGATTTTAAATCTAAAATTAGAGTGGTAGAGGATTTCCCAAAAGAAGGGATCAGTTTTAAGGATATAACAACGCTTTTATCTGATGGTGAGGCTTATGCTGAAGCAATTCATGCATGTATTGATATGCTTAAGGGCCTTGAATATGATGTGATTGTAGGGCCTGAAGCAAGAGGGTTTCTCTTGGGAGCACCGATGTCAGTCTTGACTAAAAAAGGCTTTGTACCAATTAGAAAGCCTGGAAAATTGCCATATGAAACCATTCAGCATCAATATGAACTTGAGTATGGTACAGACACATTAGAAATTCACAAGGATGCTATTAAACCGGGTGATCGTGTTTTAATTGTAGACGATTTATTGGCGACTGGTGGTACTGCCAAGGCAACTTGCGATTTAATTGAGAAGCTCGGTGGAAAGGTCGTAGGACTTGCTTTCCTTATTGAACTTAATTTCTTAAACGGTAGACAAGTTCTAGGCGATTATGAAGTATTCTCTGTAATCCCTTTTGAGTCATAAAAAAGAGTTGTAAATTCAAAGAGTAATCGTTACAATATATATAAGTAGTTCGCAAGGTAATCCTATGCGAACTATTATTTGATATAGAAAGAAATAGTGGTGTGCTTATGAACTTAGAAGGATATTTGACAAGGGTAAAACAGTTTGCGCCCTATGTGAATTTAGACAGAATCGCAAAGGCTTATCAATTTGGTGAAATTGCTCATGAAGGACAGATGCGCAAGGATGGCACGACGCCATTTTTCAATCATCCTGCGAGTGTTTCTCTTATTTTGGCTGAGCTTGAAATGGACGAAGAAACCATCATAGCTGCCTTGTTGCATGACACTGTTGAAGACACTACAGTGAAGATTGAAGATGTAAAAAGAGAGTTCGGAGATGATGTGGCGCTGTTGGTTGATGGGGTCACTAAGTTGGCTGTCATCAATTACGAGACCAAACAAGAGCGTCAAGTTGAGAATTTGAGAAAAATGTTTTTAGCCATGTCAAGTGACATCAGGGTCATCCTAATCAAACTTGCAGATAGACTTCATAATATAAGAACACTTGGCAATATGCCACCTGAGAAGCAAAAGGAAAAAGCGGAAGAAACGCTTGAGATCTTTGCCCCGATAGCCAATCGACTTGGTATCTTCAAGATTAAATGGGAACTTGAAGATTTAAGTCTTAAATATCTGGATCCAGAAGGCTATATGGATCTCGTTAAAAAAGTAGATAAGAAGAGAACAGAAAGAGAGTTCATCATCAATGATTATATTGATAAGCTCAATCGTGCGCTTACTGAACTCAATCTGAACTTTGAAATATATGGTAGACCAAAGAATTTTTACAGTATCTATAAAAAAATGAAGTATCAACATAAGGAATTTGATGAAATCTACGATATTACGGCAATTCGTATTATTTGTGATGACATCAAAGACTGTTATAGCGCCTTAGGGGCAGTACATTCACTTTGGACGCCGATTCCAGGTCGTTTCAAGGATTATATTGCCATGCCGAAACCCAACCTCTACCAGTCGATTCACACGACCCTAATGGGGAACGGAGAGCCATTTGAAATACAAATCAGAACCCGTGATATGCACCGAATTGCTGAAATTGGTATTGCGGCACACTGGAAATATAAAGAGGGCTCTAAAGCGGCAAACTCAGAAATGGAAAAGAAGATCTCTTGGTTTAGACAGATGATGGAATGGCAAAGTGACCTCAAGGACCCTAGTGAGTTCATGAAATCCTTAAAATTTGACCTTTTCAATACAGAGGTTTTTGTCTTCACACCAAATGGCGCTGTTGTAGACTTGCCGGTTGGTTCTACACCCATAGACTTTGCCTATAAGATCCACTCTGAAATCGGTAATAAATGTGTAGGTGCAAAGGTCAATGGCAGAATTGTACCGATCAATTATCAATTACAAAATGGTCAGCGTGTGGAAATCTTGACCAGTAAAAATGCAGTCGGTCCATCGAGAGACTGGCTCAAATTCGTCAAGAGTACACAGGCCAAACAACGTATTAAACAGTGGTTCAAAAAAGAGCGCCGTGAAGAGAATATTGAAAAGGGTCATGAGATGATCTTGGGCGAGCTTAGAAAACAAAATTTACCGACCAAAGTCGTTTTAAATGAAGACTATTTATCTGAAATCATGAGAAGGCTAAGCCTTAAGTCCTTGGATGACCTCTATAACGCAATTGGTTATGGTGGTATTTTAACCAATCAAGTCGTTCCTAAAATTAGAGAAAAATACATCAAAGAACAAAAAGAAGAACAAGCCAAAAAGATGCCTGAAATTGAGAAAATTGAGGAGCATCCAAAGAAAAAAGAAGAGCGCAAGAACGAAACAGGTGTTACGGTTAAGGGCATTGATGACATTCTCATAAGGTTTGCAAAATGCTGTAGCCCAGTGCCAGGTGATGACATTATAGGTTATATCACTAGAGGCAGGGGGGTAACAATCCATAGGGCGGATTGCGAGAACTTTGAAAAGACCGATGATTCTAAGAATCGATTTATA
>NZ_JBVBZF010000212.1:0-6196 GCF_057447755.1 Fusibacter sp.
GATCCCCTAGGCTTAAGTCAATGACATCATTGTATTTTTGTGCTAGTTCATCCACAGCACCCATGGGTGTTGATTTGTCTTTCCAATATCTTTTTGCAATAAATTTATGTCTCAATATATCACCTCATTAAAAAATAGCATGAGCAATCAATACAATAATTGGCAAAGTGATTAAAGTTCTCTCTAGGAAAATAATAAACAAGTCTTTGAAGTTAACTGGAATCTTAGATCTCAAAATGATGGCACCTGTTTCTGTTAAATAAATGAGCTGAGTAAAAGAAAGGGCACCAATTATAAATCGCGTAATTTCATAATCAGATCCTTTTACGAAGATTGCCGGTAAAAACATGTCCGCAAAGCCCACTAGTGTCGCTGAAGCAGCGAGAGAAGCATCGGGCACATTAAGAAGTGCATATAGGGGAATTAGTGGCTGTGAAATGATGGTGAATAAGGGCGTATACTCTGCGATAATCAATGCAGTAGTTCCAAGGAGCATTACGATTGGCATTAGACTAAAGTAAACATCTGCAACTGTTTTAAGACCGGAAAGCATTAAGCCAATTGGACCAGGTGCTTTTTCAGCTTTCATGATGCCGTTTTCAACAGCCCAATTGTGAAGGGATTTGCCTTCAGGGACTTCTTCGTTGATTTGAACTTCAATGCCTTCCATATAGGCGTCACTTTTCTTGTTCAAAGGATAAATTCGTGGAAGAATAAGTGCAGCTGCAAGTGAAGCGATACTGATTGCGCCATAAAATGCTAGGAAACTGACAGATAAATCCAAGAAACTTGCAATGAAAACGGCAAAGGGAAGTGAAACCAGTGAGAAGCATACAGAGATAATAGAAGCTTCTTTGGCAGTATAGTAACCTTCACGATATTGTTTATCTGTGATAACAACCCCAACAGGACCAGAACCAATCCATGAAGCAATGGCATCTATCGCAGAACGACCAGGGACTTTAAACAAGGGGCGCATGAATTTACGAATTAAAGTGCCCAAATAATCCATAGAACCAAATTCCATTAATAGAGGTAAGAAGAATCCTGAGAAAAAGAACCATGTCGCTAGGACTGGAAATAGATCGTTTATAACAACGCCGCCAGTATTAGGGTTCGAGACGTGATCTAAACCAAATTGTGTCACTTTGTTCAATACTGAATATGCAAATACAGCTGCAATCAGTCTTAATATGAGCATCGTTGGCTTGACGATAAACAGTTCTGAAAGAAATTTGTTGTTCAGAATAAGTTTAGGCTTTACAACCGTCGCAAATAAAGTGACAAGGGCACTTAAAACAACGATGAAAACCATAAAGGCAGGTAAGTGTGCACCATAACTGGCATTAAATAGTGATGCTAAATAGCCTACGCCAATGGTAAGGTTTCCGCCGCCCCATGGCAATGGAATTACAAAGAGAATTAAGCCGATTAGCGAGGGAATGACAAATTTTAATACTTGCGTAACTGAAAATTTAGAATAGATCTCTGCTTCTTTTATACTCATGATATACTCCTCCTTAAAATTTGAAACGCCGTTTCACTGGTTAATTAATGATACGATAAATATTCAGAATAATCAAGCAATTTTTGAAACGATGTTTCAAAAAAAGATGAAAGCCCTAAAATTTCACTTTTTATATCGCATAAATTATAGTATACTTTCACTATATAAGGAGGCAAAATATGGACCATTCTAATACAATGACAGATAGAACCTGTGAAATTCTGGATTATATTTACCAATCTGAAAAACCTGTGGGCATCAGTAATATTGCTTCCAATCTCAAATTACCTAAAGCCACTGTTTTTAGAATATTAGCTTCACTGGAAAAATGGAAGTTCGTTGAACGGAACATAGATAGCGACGATTATAAATTGGGACTTGGGCTTATTAAGTATGGTGTAAAGATTGCAGCAAGAACATCCTTGGTTGAAATCGCTCAACCTTTAATTAATGCTTTATCCTTACAAATTGGTGAAAGCGTCAACTTGAATATTGAGTACCAAGAGCAATCCTTAAATATCTATAAGTCACCAAATGACAATTTTATTTTGGTCTCAAGGCTAACGCCTATAAGCCCTCTGAATTGTTCGGCATCAGGTAAGATTTTTTTATCTCAGAAATCCGATGATGCACAGGCTTTTTATTTCAATCACAATATTTATGCTAATAGAACACTTAATTCAATCACTTCTCATAAAGTATTTTTAGAAAACATAGAATCATTAGCCCAAAAGGGCATTGCGATTGATGATGAGGAATATGAGTATGGCTTATATTGTATTGCAGCACCAATTTATCATCATGATAAAATAATTGCGGCAGTAAGCATATCGGGTCCAAAGACCAGGCTTGAGCATAAAAAAATTGACTACATTAGTGACACGCTAAAGGAAACGTGTCAAGCAATCACCCAACTCATAAAAGATTTGGACTATAATAGTTTAATTTAGTCTATATCAAAATACCATACTTATTAAACCTCACCAAGCTCAAGTTTGAGAAAGGGTGAGGTTTCTCTATTGCCTTAAAATTACTTGCTCAATTCTAGGAAGAAAAAATGACGGTTATGGGTGTATAATAGAAGCATAATAGCTCTTATTTTCCAAAAGGAAAAAGAAAATGCGTAAAGGCTAATTTGGGACATTCAACCCATTGGGGAGGCGGGTATGATTTTAACACATAAAGAAAAATGGCAAGCCTTCATCACTAGAGATTCTAATTATGATGGCATTTTCTATACTGCTGTGAAAACGACTGGCATCTTTTGTAAGCCTTCCTGCAGGGCGAGAAAGCCGCTTGAAAAAAACGTCATCTTTTATGATACCCTCAGTGAAGCCAAAGCGAATGGTTTTAGACCGTGTAAAATATGTGAGCCAGAAGGAAATACAGTTGAAGATATACAAGAAACAGCATGTGACTTGTATGAGGACATTAAGGCCGGGTTTACAAAACCAATAGATTTTAAGGCATATGCAGCTCAGAACAATGTAAGTTTAAGTCATTTGGTCCGTGTCTTTAAGAGTCTTTATTTGAAGACGCCAAGGGTCTTTTTAATAGAAACACGAATAGAGTGCGCTCAAAGACTTCTTGTAGACACCGATGACGAAATCATGAAAATTGCTTATGATGTCGGCTTTACGAGTTTATCTAGCTTCTATAAGCACTTTAAGACAATCACGGGAAAATCGCCCAATGACTATAGAGTATCCTATGAAAGTGAGTCCTTTAATGAATGAAATTCGAATTATAACCCCTGATGATTTTAGCTATTCGGAATGCTTGGTCTATCTTAACCGATCAGAACTGGAGTGCCTCCATAAAATAATAGACGGGGCAATAGTCAAACTCATCAAAATCAAATCCCAAGCCTATCTTATAAAAATTGAATCGCTTTCAGATGTGGAGGGTCTTAAGGTTACTCTTTTAGAGGGCGAACCAATGAACCAAGATATTGTAGGATATATAAGAGATTATGTTTCAGACTTATTTGATCTGGGTGCTGATATGGATGCCTTTTATGCCCTATCAAAAACGGATAAAATCGCAAATTGGGTCATCCGAAAGTATAGAGGGCTCAGAATTGTAAAGATCAACGACCTGTTTGAGGGGTTTTGCTGGTCAATCATCGGTCAGCAAATCAATCTTAAGTTTGCCTATACCCTTAAAAAACGACTTGTTGAAACTTATGGTGAATCACTTCAACATAATGGCCAATCTTTTTATTTGTTTCCAGAGCCACAAGTGCTTTCTAAGCTTTCAGTGTCAGATTTGAAAGCACTACAGTTCACAGGAAGAAAGGCTGAATATGTGATAGGTGTAGCATCCCTTTTCTGTGAGGGTGTTCTGAATGCGGAAACACTGCGCTCAATGGATGATTACATGACCCTAAAGGAAAAATTGCTGTCTGTCAGAGGTGTTGGCAATTGGACAGCGGATTACATCATGCTTAAATGCCTTAAAATAAATAGGGCATTTCCAGTAGCAGATGTGGGCATTCACAATGCCTTGAAGAATATACTTGGAAGAGAACAGAAGCCATCTATTACAGAAATCGAGGAGATGGCAAAAGCGTGGACTGGACATGAAGCTTATATGACGTTTTATTTATGGAGGTGTCTGTATGACTGATTTTTATAGGGAGATTATAGAAACACCCGTTGGAAAAATTGAAATTCTAAGTGATGGGCAAAGTATCTTTAGACTGGATCTGTTAAAAGAGGTGGCGGGCACATTAGAAACCAATCCAAACACCATAACTGAGCTTGCCAAAATACAGTTATATGAGTATTTTGAGGGTCAAAGAAAAAGCTTTGATTTACCCCTTTCCCCTCAAGGTACTGAGTATCAAAAGAGAATTTGGCGTCACCTAATGGACATCCCCTATGGTGTGACGATTTCTTATAAAGCACTGGCAATCGCAAGTGGAAATCATAATGCATCAAGAGCCGTGGGCCATGCCAATAGTAAAAACACCATTATGATTGTCATCCCATGTCATCGTGTAATAGGTGCTAATGGTGGACTTACAGGCTATGCTGGAGGGTTAGATGTTAAAGAGTGGTTGATTACACATGAACAAAAATTTGCCAACACGTCAGGTCTGTGATAATATAATAGCCGTTGACGATTAGTAAATTGAGAATGGAGAATGTTTATGTTTAAATTACCTAACTGCCCAAAATGTAATTCAGAATATACCTATGAATCTGGAACACTTTATGTTTGCCCGGAATGTGCGCATGAGTGGGCAATCGCTTCAGACGGCCAAACGGACAGCGATGAAAAGGTCGTAAGAGATGCAAATGGCAATATATTATCTGATGGTGATTCGATTACGATTATCAAGGATTTAAAGGTTAAAGGCAGCTCTTCAGTTCTTAAAATTGGAACCAAAGTGAAAAATATAAAGATTGTTGATGGGGATCATGACATTGATTGCAAGATTGATGGATTTGGCGCCATGAAATTGAAATCTGAATTTGTAAAAAAACTATAATAATACCATGGAATATTGGCGCTTATGCTGATCTAGTTTTTAGATTGGCGAAGCGCCTTTTTAATTGGGTTTAAATGCTTGGTGCTTGGTAAATTATGTTTAATGATAAAAATTTTAAGAAGAATAGCTTGACAAAACCATTGATAATCATTATCATTAAGTAAGTATAAGTGATAATAATTATCAATAAGGAGAAGTCTATTGAATTTTGATCAGATTTTAGCATTTCATTGTGCCCCTACATTAGTGGGCTTAAAACCTGCAAACTTAATCTCTCATAAACCCTTTGAAGTCATTTCAACTTCCAAAAAGGCCCTAGATGACAACTCTATTGCAATGACTCTATTATGGCATTGCAACTGTAAAGATTTAACCTTGGTCTATAACCGTGAAAAGTTGTGGGACCATTTGCATTCGCCCGAAATATGGGGATATCTCATGGTTCAAGGTTATCCAATGTACAGTTCTTTAGAGACGATAATAGAACACCTAAAGGCGCGTATTATGGAACTCAAGGAATTTCCACATGAAGTGGGTCTTTTTTTAGGTTACCCTCTGGTTGACGTATTGGGTTTCATAAAAAATAACGGTCAAAATTGTAAGTTATGTGGTTACTGGAAAGTTTATGGGGATGAAGGTGAAGCAAAATGTCTCTTTGACTCATTTAGCAGGGCAAGGGATGAAATGTGTGCAAAAGTTAGGTCAGGTTATACACTCGCTGAAATCCTAAGTTTAGCATCTTGATTAAAACTGGTCTAAATAAAAATTAAAACTTTGTGGATTTAAGTCCTATCGAAAAAAGAGATGCAGAATTATGACTGCATCTCTTTTATTGTTATATTGGGATTGGTATACTGATACCCAGATTGGGGTTTCATTTTCTTAAAGCGAATGGCCTCCTCGGGACAGTGATGCAAACAGGCAAAACACATTTCGCATTGTTGATTCATGTGTGGATAGTCACCTGTGTGGGTAATGTTTTCCACAGGGCATACCTTTGAACAGAGGCCGCACTGACTACATTTTTCTGAGTTAATTTGAAGGTCTTTAAATCCAAGAAAGGGAACTGCAAGTTTGAGGGCAATATTGCTGACGACTTGAAGCCCCAGGTTCTTGCTTGGATGTGGCCCCTTTTCCTTGTTTAAAATAGACCGAATGACTGCCTCTAATTGAAGTTCGGCATTTTCTAGTAA
>NZ_JBVBZF010000213.1:0-6178 GCF_057447755.1 Fusibacter sp.
CCAAATAATGAAATTGGGAAAAATAACAAACTCAATTGTTGGAGAAATCGTTACACACCCTCAAAACGTTAAAATATGGGGCATAAAGAACTGTTCCAATCATGAATGGGTCCAGTATATGAAGGGGAGCGATCTACCACGGTATATTCCACGAGGAAAAGTGGCGACGATCGCAGAAGGAAGCGTTATTTTTATGTATGGCATTCCCGTTACCATCAAGATGCATTCAAAAAAAGCACATTAAACAATCACTTTGTTTTAATGTGCTTTTTTTTGATATAATAATATTATAATAATAACGTAATTAAAATTGTGTAAGAAATTATTTTTGGGGTAAGTATCGAAAATATGACAATTTGCATAATGAATATTATGTCAACAAAACAATCATTGACCTAAATGTAAAAAAATGGTATTCTCAAAAGAGGTGATGTATGCACAATCTATTAATGATTGCAATTGGACCTTCAATTGCCCTGTTGCTTTTTTTCTATTTTGTTGACCGGTATGATAAGGAACCTTTATCATTACTGGGTAAATTGTTCTTGGGCGGTATGGTGAGTGTTTTACCAATTATGATCGTTGAAATTGGTCTGCAGTCCTTAAACATTTTTTCGGGTTTACTGGGAGCAGCCTATACAGCCTTTGTTGTGGCTGGCTTTACAGAAGAGTTTTTTAAAAAAATTGTGGTTATGAAGATCGCGTATAAGGATGCGCACTTCAATGAACGACTAGACGGGATTATTTATTGTGTGTTTGCATCTCTTGGAATGGCAACTGTTGAAAATATACTTTACATATTTAGCAACGATAATCCAATCTCAGTTGGCCTTGTAAGAGGTGTTATAAGTGTTCCTATGCATATGTTATTTGCAGTGACAATGGGCTATTACTTATCTTTCGCTAAATTTACGACAGAGGAGGTTAGAAGAAAAAAATATTTGAGACTGACTTTATGGCGACCTGTTTTATTGCATGGTGTTTTTGACTTTCTTTTAATGAGCGGGCAAACCTTACTTATAATCGCAACCTTCCCATTTGTGTTGTGGTCTTGGCGAATTAATTTCATTAAGCTAAAAAAATATTATGAAGATTCAAAAATGATGCAAAATAGTAGCAGTCTTAATGATTAAATAAAATATATTTTGGTATATATAAAAGAAAACATTAACTAAAAGGATGTGAATTGGGTGAAAACACAAAATTATGAATTATTAACAGAGTATATGCTAAAGTTGATGCCAACTATGAACAAGCGTTTTTTCAGAGATGATGAAGTTTTTAAATCTGATGAGCTTTTTCCATCGCATATACAGATACTATTGGTTCTATCGAACCATAAACAGTTGACAATGTCAGAAATTTCAAGACAGATCAATGTCATTAATTCCAATTTGACACCATTAGTAGACAAACTAATCAAACTAGGTTATTTGAAGCGTCAACCTTATAAAAAGGACAGACGTGTCGTTCACATTTCCTTGACAAATTCAGGTAAAACATTTGTTGAGAAGCATAGAAAATATGTTGAAACACTATTAGAGGAAAAATTAAACGCGCTGCCTGAAGAAAAGGTCACTGAGCTCGTTGAACATTTAAAGGCGGTTTATGACACTGTAATTGAGTGCTTAGGAGAGAAGTAAATAAAATGAAACAAGTTTTTTGTAAATTTGAGGTCTATATACCTGAATCACATGTGACCTTATTAATTGATGCGCTGAACGAAAAGCAACTTTTAAGAGAGGGAAATTATGACAGCGCCTATTGTTCATATCCAGTCACAGGGCATTGGCGGCCACTTGAAGGCGCTAATCCATACGATGGCGAAATTGGGACACTAAAGACTTCGCATGAAATTAAGATAGAATTTAGAACATCAGAGATGAATGCAGAAATTGCATATGACATTATCAGAGCAATACATCCATATGAGGTTCCAGTGATAAATAGGATGATGATGTTTTGAGAAGAGTCTATCTAAGTGGGACAAATTTTGATATTATGAAATAGGATTAATTTATTTAATCCTAATTTTTTTTTGAGAGGTGTCAATATGTTTAATATTAAACTTAAAAAATATGCTGAATTACTGGTCAAGACGGGCATTAATTTGAAGAAGGATCAAATATTGGTCGTCAGATCACCAATTGAATGTGCAGATTTTGCACGTTTAATCTCTGAGATTGCATATGAGGAAGGTGCTAGAGAGGTTGTTGTTCAATGGAACGATGAAAAGTTCAACAAGATAAGATATATGATGGCACCTGAAGCTATCTTTGATGAGTATCCAGATTGGCAAAGTGCTTTTTTTATTGATTATGCTAACCAGGACGCTGCTTTTTTAAGCATTTCAGCATCTGATCCTGAGATCATGAAAGAAGTGGACCCAAATCGAATGATGAAGGCACAAAGAGCTAGTAGTAAGGCATTACAGCCTTATAGAGAGAGATTGATGAACAACGTCAATGTTTGGTGCGTTGCATCTGTGCCAACACAAGCATGGGCCAAAAAAGTATTCCCAAATGAGACACCTGAAAGAGCAGTTGATATGCTGTGGGATGCCATTTTCGAAGCGGTTAGGGTAAACGAAGATGAGCCTGTTAAAGCTTGGGACTTACACAAGGCGGCACTAAAAAAGAACATTGATTTCTTAAACGATAAAAATTTCAAGGCTCTAAAATATAAAAACAGCAAAGGAACGGATTTGACCATCGAATTACCGGATCATCACATTTGGATGGGGGGATCGGATTTTACCAAAGAAGGTCATGAGTTTATTGCCAACATGCCAACTGAAGAAATATTCACCGCGCCAAAGCGAAATGGTGTTCATGGAAAGGTGGTCAGTTCAATGCCTTTCAATTTAAACGGCAATATTGTTGATGAATTTGAGCTGATTTTCGAAGCGGGGAAAATTGTAGATTTTTCAGCTAAGGTAGGATATGAGACCCTTAAAAGTCTAATTGAAACAGATGAGGGATCACATTATTTGGGCGAAGTAGCGCTGGTTCAGTATGATTCACCAATTTCAAATACCAATATTTTATTTTACAATACACTCTTTGATGAAAACGCATCTTGTCACTTGGCGATTGGAAAAGCTTATCCAGTGTGTATCAAGGACGGAGAAAACATGACGTCTGACGAATTGATTAAAAATGGCATTAATGACTCCATGACCCATGAAGACTTTATGGTGGGGACCAAGGATTTAGATATTGTGGGTATTACTCAAAATGATGAAGAAGTCATCATTTTTAAGAATGGTAATTTCGCAATCGCCTATTAGGGGTGAAGTATGATCATAAAAAAAGCGGATTTAGGAGAGCAATATGAGGTCGTTGAACTGATAAAATTGGCAATTGGTGATATGACGCTTGCATATACGGGTTACGAGGAAGAGGACAAGGTTGATGAAGCCCTGAAAGGGCTCTATGCCCATGAAAATTCTAGATTTAGCTATCATAATGTACATGTGGCTTATTCACAGAATAAAATCGTAGGACAGATAACAGCTTATCCTGCAAGTCGTATACCAGAACTCAATTTGTCTTTTGAGCGTTTCTATAATCCCACTATGGCTGAAAGAGAGAATAAGCTAAAGGCTTTATTGGAATCGCGAGAAGGTTTTGATGGTGAATACTATATAGACAGTCTTGCAGTCTTTGAACCCTATAGAGGTCTTGGCATCGCACACAGACTGATAGAAGAAGTTGAAGTGACCGCAGGAAGTGCGGGATTTGACAAATTGTCCCTACTGGTTGATCTTGACAATGAAAAGGCTGAAAAACTCTATGAAAAGTTAGCCTTTAAGACTGATAAGTACGTGGAGATATTGGGACATCCATACAAGCATATGGTCAAGTTCATATTTTAATGCCAATCTATTGATCACTATGGAATCATTGAGTTGATAAATTTTTGTAACGACTGAATGATTCCATCTTTTTAAGGTATATATAAAGTGTTATCAATGTATTTAAAGAAGGTGGTTATTATGAAGAAAACAATTATGATAGCAGGAGCAGCGGGTGCAGGTATTAATACCTCAGAACTATTTCTCGAGAGAATACTCAAGTCTGAAGGCTTTTTTTTACTATCTTACAAAAATTATATGTCTAGGGTAAGGGGGGGATTTAATTATGCCACAATTACTTTAGGAAGTCAGATTGTAAATTCGTGTGAAGACCATGCGGATATTTTTATTGCCTTAAACTCAGAAGCCCTTGAAAAGAGTCATGCGATGCTAAAAAAAGAAGGACTTGTCATCGCCAGTGACCAGTTCAAGCAGGGCTTTAATCAAGATCAGTCCAAGGTTATTTGGATTGAGGAAGCGGCCTTGAAGGCGGTTTCAAAGTCGAAAAATGGCTTTAGTATGAGCGCTATAGGCTTCACCCTTAAGTTACTTGGATTTGAAGAAGAGGTCTTAAAGGGCATGACCATGAAAAAATGGTCAGAAGAGGTGAATCAGAATAACCTAGCAGCTGGTAAGTTTGGCTATGATCTAGGGAAAACCCAGCTTAAAACCGAGGTTTCAAAGAAAAAGGATTATATTTTAGTCAACGGTAATCAGGCAGTTGCCTTAGGTGCAATTGCTTCTGGGCTAGGCTTCTACAGTGCGTATCCTATGGCACCATCTACGGGGATTATGTCCTATTTAGCCGCTCATGAAAAGGAAATGGGCATTATCGTGGAACAGGCTGAAGATGAAATTGCAGCTATAATGGCCGCTATCGGTGCTGCCTCAAATGGTGTCAGAGCCATGACGGGAACATCAGGTGGTGGATTTGCATTGATGGTGGAAGCACTTGGTTTTGCAGCGGTCAGTGAAATACCTCTGGTGGTCTGTAATGTCCAGAGACCTGGACCGGCAACTGGCCTTCCAACAAGAACAGAACAGGCAGATCTTTCCTTTGTGGTTACGGCTTCACAGGGTGAGTTCGCTAGGATCGTATTAGCACCATTGACTGTTGAAGATGCTTTTTATAGTACCTTTAGAGCTTTTAACCTCGCGGAAAAGTACCAAGTGCCAGTAATCATCCTCACCGATCAGTTGTTGGCGGATTCGACACAATCCATCTCAAAATTCAAGACAGACCACCTCAAAATAGAACGTCATTTGATGCCTGAAATTCAAAATGATTATAAGCGATATGACTTCGAGCAGACCTTTGGTGGTCGAAAGTATCCTGGAATAGACCATCAAACACTCGTCATGACAGATTCGCACGTACATGATGAATATGGCCATGTAACTGAGTCTGAAGAGATGACGATTAAGTTGAAACACAAATTTATTAGACGTATTGAAAGTATTAAAAACGAACTAAACGCACCTGTCTTTTATGGCAGCGAGGCTTATAAGACGCTTTTTATTGGATGGGGATCAACTTTTGGGGCTTTAAAAGATGCTGTGGATGAGCTTAATGCACAAGGCGAGGCAGTTGCTTTAATCGCATTTTCAGATGTTTACCCTATAAGAGAAGATGTTCTAAACGTCTACATTAGACCAAATGTTGAAGTAATCAATGTTGAGGGAAATGCCTTCAACCAGTTTGGAAAATTACTTCGCATGGAAACGGGCATCTCGTATGACCGCTCTATAAACAAATATGACGGACGACCTTTTAATGCCGACTTCATAATTGATGCATACCGTAAGTGAGGTGAATGAAATGACTAAGATAGAAACTTTGAACAATCCCTTTGTGATGAACAATCCAACGACCTGGTGTCCTGGATGTGGCAATTTTAGCATACTGGATAGCATCAACCAAACTTTGCATGAAATGAACCTTATGCCACAGGATGTCTTGATGGTATCAGGGATAGGACAAGCTGCAAAACTACCACATTATATTCATGCCCATGGCTTAAACACCTTGCATGGACGTGCGCTACCTGCAGCCATGGGGGCTCATTCAGCAAATCATGAACTAAAGTTAATTCTGACTTCAGGCGATGGTGATACTTACGGTGAAGGTGGTAATCACTTTATACACGGCATCAGACGCAATATGGACATTGTCCATATCGTCCATGACAATCAAATTTATGGATTGACTAAGGGGCAGGGATCACCGACGACTGCTTTTGGACAGAAGACGAGACTCCAGGTGGATGGCATGAGACCTGATGCCCTGAACCCAGTGGCATTGGCGATTAGTATGGACTGCAG
>NZ_JBVBZF010000214.1:0-6160 GCF_057447755.1 Fusibacter sp.
CTCTTTTAAGGTGAAAATGATGCCATTAAGCCTTTCGGATTTTTTCATGACTTGCCGCCTTCAACTCTAATTATTCTATTTCGATATAAAACTTCCAAAATGTACCCATTTATATGAAGCACTCGTCTCTAGCAGTATTATATCATTTTTTCCACGAATGGTATTGTGGGGAAAAGTGAACGTATGGTCAATTCTTTGGGTATATATTTTAATCAATAATTTAATATGCCACAATTAAGGAGGTGATTAAGATGCCATCAAGTTTATTTAAATGGGATGAAGCATTCAATACTGGCAATCAAATCATCGACGCACAACATTATGTATTAGTGGAAATGATCAATAAATTACTCGAAATCAGTCTTGATAGTAGACTAATTACTTCTAATAATATAGATGACATCAGCAAGCAACTTTCGGATTATGTCATTGAGCACTTTGAAACTGAGGAGACTTTAATGGAAGTCTGTTCCATAGACCACCGCCATGTTGAAGATCACATACAATCACATAAAGAATTTATTGAAGAGATTAGGGCGCGTTTTAAAAATCCCGCTCAACTGCTCAATCCTTTAAAGTTAAATGATATAGCAGAATATTTGATTCGATGGTTGGTCTATCATATCCTAATTACAGATAAAAACTTGATTAGACAAGTTAATCTTATAAACCTTGAAGGCATATCCCCTGCCCTTGCATTTGAAAAAGAAGAAAAGACGCCTGACACTGCTACTGAATCTTTTCTTAAAGCGCTTAAAGTCTTATATGAACTTGTTTATACTAAAAATCGTGAAATTGAACGAAAAAATTTTGAACTTGAGAAAAAAGTTAAACAAAGAACGACCGAGCTTATGGAAGCCAATAAAAAATTAAATCAACTGATCCTATTGGACGTCTTGACAGGTTTACCAAATAGACGTTTCGTAATGGACGAAATCCAAAAATTGATTCATCACTGGAAAAGATACAAACAAGTATTTTCGATTCTTTTTATAGATGTTGATAAATTTAAATCTGTTAATGACAACCATGGCCATGAACAGGGCGATATTGTTTTAAAGTGGATTGCCACTTTTCTCAAGGATAGTATTAGAATAACCGATATTGCCTGTCGATTAGGTGGTGATGAGTTTATAATCATTTGCTCAAATACGGATGAATCCGGTGCATTAACTCTAGGCGACAAGCTAAACACCTTATGTAGAGAAAAATATGAAGGTAGTATTGAAGTATGGCAACCATCTTTGAGCATCGGCATCGCAACTATGAATGATGCCATAAACTCACCTAGTGAAATATTAAACAGCGCTGATACCGCAATGTATATTTCTAAAACACAAGGTGGTGGCATTGCCACATTAATAAACGCCTGAAGGTCTTACGCCTTCAGGCGTTATGATTTTATATTAAAACAATTCCGTCATCTTAAACAAAAGCTTGTATTCTCACCTAGATAACTTGGAAAAGGGATTCTCTTATAAGCTGTTTTCTGGAAGAAGCCTAATGTAACGACAGCAAGCATCGACGATTTCCGCATCGAAATGAGTCCCCTTTGCGTCTAGCAAGGTCTCAATCACTTCAGCATTGCTAAGTCTTTTCCTATAGGGTCTATCCGTCATCATTGCATTGACTACATCTGCCACAGAAACAATCTTTGCCAAATAGAAAATCTCATCATCTTTTAGCCCTTTTGGATAACCACTCCCATCATTCCTCTCATGATGCTGCGATACCACTTCTGCTAATGAAAACCCAAAATCTAGATTCTTTAAAATTTCATATCCAAACTCAGGATGCTTCTTAACAACCTCATATTCCTCAAGCGTCAGTTTTCCAGCTTTGTTTAAAATTTCTGTGGGGACCTGAACCTTGCCCAAATCGTGTAAATGTCCTGCAATCCAAAGTTGCTCAAGAACATCCTCATCAAGCCCCAGTCTTTGACCGATTTCAACCGAAATATCTGCAACACCTTCTAGGTGATTTTTGGTGTATATGTCCTTTAACTCAATCACTTTTGAAAGGGCTGAAACCATGGCTATATTTTGCTTTTTTATTTTTTCAAGCTGCTTTTTCTGATTTTCTATATTGATGTGTGTACCAATTATCATTTTAGGTTTTCCGTCTTCCCACGAGAAGACCTTTGCTTGTGACAATACCCATACATAATGACCATCTTGATGCTTTAATCTAAACTCGTTTTCATATGAAATATAACCACCGGAATACAGTGTCTCTATTTTTTCCTTACTCCTTTGGCAATCATCAGGATGGATTAGATTTAAAAATTTTTCTTTGGTCATGGGGTTCAAGGCATCGGCTTTATAGCCAAGCATAGCTGCCCATTCCTCCGATACTTCTTCATACCCTGTCTGTCTATCAAAAAACCAAATGCCAATATTGCCAAACTCTGAATACACTTCAAGTATTTGATCAGATTTTTTATACTTTGGATCAATCATATATAACCTCACACCCGTTTTTCTCTCCAATACTAACTCTGTTCCGCCCCTTCTCTTTAGAGAGGTAAAGCCATTTATCCGCTGCATCAATATAGTCGTCTATTTTGGAAACCGCCATCTTATCAACGATGCCCCCAATGCTGATGGAAACGATATCATGATGATCATCTGTATATGCGATTTCTAATGCTAAAACGCGCCTTCTAATCTCTTCGGCACGATTGACAGCCATCTCTGGATCTCTCACTTTCATATAGCAAATGAACTCTTCACCACCATATCTACCTATAAAATAATCCTCATAATCTAAGTGCTTTAAACAATTGGTAATGAGTTTTAAGCACTGGTCGCCTTTTAAATGTCCCCAATAGTCATTATAGGCTTTAAACCGATCTATATCGATCATAAGGATCAAGTCATAAGCATCGTTTGACTTTGAAACGTTCTCCCTAAGCAATTTATTGATACCCCTTCGATTGTACACCTGAGTGAGCTCATCAATGATACTTACTTCAATTAAACGCTCGTTTTGTGCCTTAATCTCTTTTAGCTCTTCCTTGGACTCAGTAACTTCACGCGTCAGCTTGTCACTGAGTTTCTTATTTTTTTCAAGTTCACTTTTCTCTTTGTAATAATCGAATTCCAAGGCTAAGAGCTCTAATTTCATAGATAGGTTGCCCGCTTCAATTTCTTTTTCCTTGTGATAAAACAACTTGTGATAATACAATGCCATTTCAAACTCATGACTTTGTTCATGATAATTTACCAACATTTTATAGATAAGGCTGATCTTTAGTTCCAGCCTGTTTTCTATTGCATAATTTAAAGCCTCCATTAAATAGGGCTTTGGATTTCTCTCCATTTTTTGATTCAGTTCAGCCATTGAAATTAATGTCTCCACAAGATAGAACTTGTTATTGACCTTATTGAATAACTGCAGGGCTGAAGTATAGTGGTCTCTTGCTAAATCATAATCTCCGAGAGCAAATTTGATTCTTCCAAGTTTAGTTTGTGCTTCACCCTTTGAGATCAAATCATTTGTATTTAATGACTCTTTAAAGGCTTTATCAAAATACGAGCTTGCAGTGGCATAATCCTTTTTCAAATAGTATATTTCGCCGATATTTGCATTTATGATGGCGACATTCATCACAAGGTTAAAATCCTCGGAAATTGCAAGAGATTCCAAATAATAGTCAATGGCTTTACCATAATCACTTGCCATCCTATAAATTTCACCGATGTTGTTTAGGATACTGGACTTTAAATTTGGATTTTCAGTAACTTCAAGTATTTGAAGTGCAATATTAAAATTTTCAAGTGCTGTCTTATAGTCTCCATAATAGAAATAGATAATACCTATGATATTTCTGACTCTCAATATACCATCGTTATCACTAAGTGCTTCAAAAATATCCAATCCTTTAAAAGCATAATTAAGCCCCTTGGTGTAATCAGACATCACTCGACAAGCATAGGCCATACTAAAATACGCATTGGCAAGTTCAAATTGCAGATTGCTGCTTAAAGCCAACTCATATGCTTTTCTTGCCATCTCATATGATTTTTTAGGATCTTCAAGGGCAATTTTTTTTGATGATGCCAAGATTGCCATGATTTTGTTTGTCATTTGATAAACCTCATTTAAGTCCATTATATTTTAATCATCATGATTAAATCATCACTATATTATTATAATACATCTATAAATGAAATAAAGGAAATTATTTATATTTCCTCAACTAAATATAATGTCCTTTTGCATTTAATTATGATTGACACATCTTTTAAATTACTACCCACAACATCAAAATCACAACCAACAAGAGTCCCTTGGCTTATCATATAAGGCAAAAAAAATCACATTCTTAAATGTGATTTTAAATTTGACCAATCTATTTTATACTTGTGTCCTAATCTCATGTACCTCTTTTATTTTTTCATAATTACCACCTGTAAAAACACAGTTACTAATACATTTTGAACACCCTTCTGAAAATGGCGGTGCACATTTGTGTAAATCAATATAAACTAAGGTGCCATCAGGAAGGACTTTTGGCGTCTCATAAATTGCACCTTTTGGGCATGATTTTACGCATCTGTTACATGTTTTACAGAAGTCACCTATCCATTCATGGGTGTTTTCATTTGCTATTGGGAGGTTGTCGACATCTATAAATACTGCGGCTAGACGTACACATGGTCCGAACTCTGGTGTTATAAGGATGCCATTCTTGCCGATATAACCTAAATTGGCATCTTGAGCAGTTGGTACAGTATTGATATCGCCACCAATCGCAGGACTTGGATGGCAGTCATACCCTCTTTCTCTTAAAAAATCTCCAATTTTATTCACAGCAATCCCTAAGGCCTCATAGGTTCTAAAGATCTCTTTACTAGACTCTAAGCTCGGATTAGATGCAATCAAATCTCTTTTCATTTCCATTGTCAGCATGATTGCATTATCATAAAGGATTTCAAAATCTTTAAAAATATAATTTGGGTTGACTTTAGTATAGCCTACATTTGAAACGCCTAACTCATGTGCATATGCTTCCATTGCTTTCAAGGTTTCAGTGTCAATTGTTCGTTTTCCTGAGTGGGTATTTTTCTTTAGACTGCTTGCACTGATGATCATCTCCTTAAAAGATGATAAAAAATATTTTTTGAGTTTTGTCATCGTTTTTGCCTTTGCTTTAAAGCTGCCATACTGAATAAGCAAAAGTGGAATAATAACCGCTTGTCTCGAATTTGGACCACTTTCAATTGGATGGTCCTGTTTTGTCATCCAATGTGATGCGCTTAAAAAAAATGGTGGCTTTTTCATGATTTTATAAAGTTTCATTACTTTCTCCTTCTTGTACAGATTGTGATTTGGACATGCTCATCCTAAGCATTTTTATGCCGTTCTAGCTGCAAATTCAATTAAATGCAGTAAATGTTCCCGATAAATTGAGTCCTCTAGAGCCATTAAATGCTTAATACCTTTATCTTTAAAAAAATCAATATCATCTTGTTGAAGATATTTCATAGCATTATGATCTTGATCATGAATATCATCTCTCATCTGATAAACCATTCCTAAACATAAGCCATACGCTTTAAGATTTTTTTTTGCCAGCTCATTTCCGCCTGAGTATCTCGATCCCCAATCACAGCATAGGCTCATGAAACGAGCAGTTTTGCCTTCAATCATTTTCAAGTAATCTTCCCTATTTGAAATGCCTTCTGCCTGCTTAATCTCTGAATTACTCATTATAAGCGCTAGATCACATAAGTCATCTGAAAGATGCAATTGATTTAAAGAAATTGCCTTTTTAATTGCTTGGGCGAATACTATATCTCCCATTAACACAGCAATTGAGTTGCCGTATTTTCTGTTAGCTGAACTTTGACCTCTTCTAATGACTTCCTCATCAATTACATCATCATGAATTAAACTGGCATTGTGAATCAGCTCAACGATGAAACCCATTTCGAGAATTACAGGGCTCTCTATTTCACTGATCTCCTTTGTTGCTTTATATGATAAAAACAAGATAGAAGCTCTTAAGGCTTTCCCTTTCGCTCTAAAAAGATCAGTGAAAAGTTTTATTGAATTTTCCACCTCAAGACCCTTAGCAAATTCATCCAGCATTTCTTGGACTATTTGCACTTCTTGGTCAACAGGTTTCAATATTTCATTTAAGACCATTTTAAAC
>NZ_JBVBZF010000215.1:0-6120 GCF_057447755.1 Fusibacter sp.
AGGAGATTTTATGAAGGGCTGATCTATTTTTATAGTGTACTGATAGGTCTTTAATAACCATCAACAATTCAGTTTTCATTTTATTTTCTCCATACTTTATGGTGAGGATTTTCAACTTCTACAATCTCTAGAATTCTACCGACACTCATGTCAATGCTCTCTGACAGTGTTGCTGGCTTATTATAAAAGGCTGGCACTGGAGGCATGATGACCACACCCAGTCTGCTGAGCTTCAACATATTTTCAAGGTGAATTGGAGAAAGAGGGGATTCACGTGTTACAAGTACGAGCTTTCGCTGTTCCTTAATCATGACATCTGCCGCTCTGTTAAGTAGGTTATCCGATAAACCCTGAGAAATTCTCGCAAGGGTTCCCATACTACAGGGTACTACAACCATGGCATCCGTTTTATAAGAACCGCTGGCGATCTGTGAGAACAAATCATCGTTATCATAAATAAACAGGCGTGCATTTTGACTGCTCTGATTCACTGAAATACCTTGATAATGCTTGATTAATGCTTTAAAAGATTGGTCAAGTTCATATGCACAAACCTTTTCACCATTTGATGTCGCCACAAGATGAACCTCATGTCCTAATTCTAAAAGGCATTCTATTAGTCTATGTGCAAATATGCTACCGCTGGCACCAGTGATGCCAACTATTATTTTTTTCATAATGCCTCCAAATTAAAAGATAAATACATCTAAACTAGTCACCGTAAGCAAGAGCATTGAGATGATTTGATTGATGTGATACGAAGCAAAGTTCATCTTAGCACGGTGTGACGGCTCTACCATATAATGCTCTAAAATCAGAAGAATTCCGCTTATCATCACACCTATTATATATACAATACCCAAATTCGTTATAAAAAATAAAGAAATCAACAAGATCCACATCATGAAATGAAAAATTCTTGCAATCCATAGTGCACCTTTATAGCCAAAACGCGCAGGAATTGAAAAAAGACCCGTTGCTCTGTCAAATTCAATATCCTGTGTACCATAAATAATGTCAAAGCCACTTACCCAAAGTGTTACAATGGCCGCAAAAACAAGAGGCACAAGTGAAAAGCTTCCAGTAACAGCTAACCAAGCACCAACAGGTGCACCTGCACAGGTAATTCCCAAAATCACATGACACAGCCAAGTGAATCGCTTTGTATAAGAGTAAAGTGTAAAGAGTGCAAGTGCCACAGGTGATAAGAGGAAGCAAATAACATTAATTTGCCAAGCCGCAAAAACAAATACGATATAACAGATTATCGTAATATACAGAGCTTCATTTCGCTTTACAAGTCCTGCGGGAATGTGTCTATGAGCTGTTCGTGGATTTTTTTGATCAAATTCTGCGTCAACGTATCGGTTAAGTGCATTTGCACCATTTCTTCCTGCAAACAAGGCTACCATTATCCAAAAAAACAAGCGTCCACTTGGAAGTCCATCTGCAGCAATAAACATGGCCATTAGTGCAAAGGGGAGGGAAAAAAGTGTATGAGAGAACATTACAAGCTCTCCATAGGTCTTTAATTTTTCTTTTATTTTACCCAGCATATTATTTGAAGCCATATTCAGACCACCTTTGATTAACCTTATCAATGATATCTTGGCTCATTTCAATATCATCTGGCCATGGTCTCATTAAGCCGTCCTCAGGTCCTTTTTTAGTGGCGTCAATACCGACAAATAAAGTCCCATCCGTTCTTTCAGATATAACCATATCCCTCATAGGATCAATATTATTAAAGATTTTCCAAGTTACAGTGGATAGGTCTGTATAATCAATCCATTCGTCAATTAAAACGACAAAGTTCTTGGCTGACAAATCCAAGGCTTTAATATTTAATAAATCCCTTGCCTTTAAACTTGAGGTCTTAGGGAAAGGGGTAATCTCTACATGTTTTGACATAAGCGTTTCAAATTCATTTGATGAGTCGCCTTGACCCTCCCATAAAAAGGTCCCTGTTTGTTCTAGTGGTAATTTTCGAGTGGCATCAACACCTAGTCTGAAGCCTTGAAAAGCTCTATTTGATGCATGATCAAGCGCATCCAGAGGTCCTTCAGAGATGACCAAGTGATTTTTACGCGTCACATTTTGAATCATATGCTTTAAAACAGCCTTATAGTCGTGAACATCCACACTTTCATCTACTACTATTATCATCTTGGTATACATCATTTGACCAAGTCCCCATAAGGCATAGAGTATTTTATTGCCATGCATGGGAAACGCTTTTTTAATAGAAACGATGGCACAATTATGAAATACACCTTCAAGCGGGAAGTCGATATCAACAAGCTCAGGACATTGAATTTTCATCAGGGGTAAAAAGATTCGTTCTGTTGCCTTACCCAAATAACAATCCTCCATAGGTGGTTTCCCAACAATGGTGGTCGGATAGATTGGATTCTTTTTATGGGTCATTTTTTCTAAATGAAATACAGGGTAATAATCTGCAAGCGAATAATAGCCTGTATGGTCTCCAAATGGACCTTCAAGTCTTAATTCTTCAAGGTCCACATAACCTTCAAGGATAAATTCTGCGTGTGCAGGTACATATATATCATTTGAAATACATTTGACAAGCTCTATGGGTCTTCTTTTTAAATATCCTGCAAAAATCATCTCATCAATCATCTTAGGAAGTGGCGCTGTTGCTGAGTAAATCGTTGCAGGATCACATCCAATTGCAACGGATACAGGCATTTTTTTACCCAACTTGCGATACTTCTCATAGATTTCCTTACCATCTTTATGAAGGTGCCAGTGCATGCCAGTTGTTTTTTCATCGTAAACCTGTAGACGATACATACCTACATTCTGTTGACCAGTCTCAGGATCTTTAGTGAAGACAAGTGGTAAAGTAATATACTTACCGCCATCCTGGGGCCAACATTTAATGATTGGCAACAGATCAAGATTAGGTTCAGAAACCACCTCTTGACAAGGTGCATGTTTGATTTTTCTAGGAAAGATAAAAGGCAGGGGTGCAAGTTTAGGAATGGATTGAATTTTTCCTTTTAATGTCACATAAGCACTTAAATCCATATAATCCTCGATTTGTTCAGCAATTTCATCTAGATTTTCAACACCTAAACCCAGATTTAACCGTTCATAAGTGCCCATTGCATTTATAACAAGTGGAAAAGGTGAACCCTTTACATTTGTAAATTTCAATGCTTTACCGTATTGCTTGGATACTCGATCTGCAATTTCAGTAATTTCAAGCACGGGATCAACTTCTATTTCTATTGTATCCATCAAGTGCTTTGATTCTAATGCTTCTAAAAATTTTGGTAAATCTCTATATGTCATACCAAACCCTCCAATTCACTTAAAATTGTAGCCATTTTAAAGGGGAGTGTCAACTAAAGTGTTAAATATCAAGCTATTGAAACTAGTCACTTGTATATGAATATGCTAAAATGTATTAGCAGTGCATAAAAATTAATCAGAAAGAACTGCATTAGGAGGAAATTAATGAAGCGTTTTTTATCAATTTTATTCGTAACCATTATGATTTTTTCTTTAGTGGGCTGTTCACAAGACACAGCGTCACAAAGTAATAGTGCCGAAAATCAAACAGCAACTAAGGAAACCACAAATGAAGCTACTAGCGAAACGACTGTGGATACCAGCAAAGAAGAACTTTTACCAACACTAAAGATAGGCGTAATGTCTGATGTGGGTGCAATTCCCTTTATCATCGCCAAGGAGAATGGTTATTTTGCCAGTCGAAATCTACCTGTGGAAATCACAGTATTTAGAAGTGCTCTAGATAGAGATACAGCACTACAAACCGGAAATTTACAGGGTGCAATGGCTGACATGCTTACAATATTATTCTATAACGAGTCTGGCTTTGGGGCCAAGATGATCGGTCAAACCTATGGAAACTATAAAATGATAACTTCACCCAACTTAAATGAAGCAGACTTCTTAGCACTTGATCAGCTTTCAATTGGTCTTTCATCAAACACAGTCATCGATTTTGCAACTGAGAAGATTGCAGATTCAAAAGCCTTTACCAATAAACTTGAAAAGGTTGCCATTCCACAAATGCCAGTAAGACTTGAGATGTTAAAGGCAGGCGAATTACAAGGTGCAACCCTTCCTGATCCGCTTGCATCAGCTGCTGTACTTGAAGGTGGCGTCATGGTTGGCAGTACAGAAGAGTTTGGTTTATATCCTGGGATCTTTATAGCGTCTGATCTTGCCATTGCAGATCATGGCAAAAGCCTTGAACTCATGTATGAAGCATACAATGAAGCTGTCGATTACCTCAATACCACACCAAGCTCTGAATACTTTGATCTTTTAATCAGCGAGCTTGGCTTCCCACCAATTTTAGCAGATCAATTTGATATGCCGACTTTCAATCATGTTGAAGCACCAGACCAAGGCACTTATGATGTCACTTTAAAATGGATGCAGGAAAATGGCTTGGTTCATGACGACTTTGACTATAATACGCTTTCAGATTTGACACATATACCAAATAATTAGTTTAATATTGAGCTGCTGTCATAAGCAGTTCATTTACATATGGAGGCATATATGCTTATCGAATTGATTAAAAAAAGAACCAGCGTTAGGCAGTTTGATAAAAGGCCAATTGATGGTGAAATATTAGCCCAAATGCTGGAATCGGGTCGTCTTTCGCCATCAGGTGGAAACGAGCAAGCATGGCGTTTTGGTGTGATTACAGATACTGCTCTAATCGATACAATTGCCGAAATGGCTTATAATCAGAAGTGGATAAAATCAGCACCTCTTTTGGTCGTCTTCTGTTCACAGATTGTTCCATTAGAAGATGATGGGTATTTTATTCAGAACAGTCGATTTCCAAGGTGGAAAGAAGCTGTTAAAAAGATGGATCCCAATCTTTATGCGTCTATATGTCTTGAAGAACATCAGACAAAAATACCAGCTACTCAGATGAGCTTGGTAGCACTTGAATATGGCATTTACAGTACCTTTATTTCGTATTTTAATGTAGAAGAGGTTGCAAAGCTCTTAAATCTACCACAGCATATTATACCCTCTGAAATAGTGGCATTTGGCTATCCATTAAACCCACCGAAACCGCGTGAAAAAAAAGACATCCATGAAATCGTCTTTTATAATCGTTTTAAATAGTAAAAATTTCAAACAAGGGGAGGTCATCGATTATGAAAAAAATATCACTGCGTCGCAATAGTATTCAGTTTAGGATCCCCTTTTTCATTTCGATGTTCGCCTTAATCTGCGTCCTCGTCACAGGACTATTTTTACAATTAATCTTTAGGTATAAACTCGAAGACAATATAGAATCTAAAAATATGATCATCTCTGAAATGATCTCAAATGAATTATCACTATATCTAGAGAACGCCACTGATACCGTAATTACTGCAGCCAATTTTTCATCACAGAGTAGTGGTAACCTTGACCAAATTAAAAGTGAGATTTTTAGGATTTATGACAATTTTAATTACTTTGACTTGATCTTTTTCATGAATCAAAAATCTCAAATGGTTTTTTCAAAGCCATCAAATGATAATGTTCAGGGAAGGCTGTATACCGATCGTGATTACTACTGGGACATCATGGCTGACCAAAACGAATCCACCATGAGCGACCTCCTTGTGAGTAGTGTCCTTAATAAGCCACACTTTATCATCGCTGCACCTGTTAAAAATAAGCGTTCTGAAATTATTGGCTTAATTGGTTCAGGTATTCCACTTGGCAACATTGAAAAAATATTAGAAAATGTTAAGCGGGGATTTGATGGCAAAATTTGGATTGCTGATGCTACAGGTGCATTGGTTATCCATCCAGATTATAAAATTGAAAAAAAACTCATATCTCTAACCGAGCTCGGTATAAAACCACGTGACAGTGAAGAGGAAATCACTCATATATTGGAAAATCATCAAAATATTAATACGCGATACGCCATAGGTGATGATGATTACTATGCTTCTATTACTTTTTTAAAAGATTACAATTGGATGATTGTGGTGGAGCAAAATAAGAATACGGTCAATCGAGAAATACTTGATGCCACTAATCAGCTTGCTATTATACAAAGTATTGTACTATTTTTTGCGCTGATCATCGGTCTTGTCCTTGCAA
>NZ_JBVBZF010000216.1:0-6095 GCF_057447755.1 Fusibacter sp.
ATGACGAAATAATTTAATGCAAATGAGATAATGCCACTGATAACCCCGCCAATTAATCCTGCCTTAATGGCCTCTTTTAAATTATTACTCATAATAATCCCCCTTTATTTCAATGCACACATGCTTTATCCCTATAAGCATACGAACATCAAAATAGATTCTTATTTTATATTTTTTAAATCATTCCTTTGAAAACTAATTTCTTTTGACAACTTCTTTAAATAATTTTTTTTTATTTTTTTAAATGAAAAGTACGTAAATCCTCACCCTATATTAATGCTATAAAAAAGTCCCTCAACATTTTTACAGCACTACTTTTCTACTTTTTAGACTTGGACTTATAAACACACGATTTTGATCTATTATACAGTTTCTAGGTTGACTTCCTTAGCTTCAACAGCAAAATCACGATTGAATTTATGCTCATTTACTAAGCTTACTAATACTATATTGATGGCTAAAATCACCATGAAAACAATATAAGCCCCTTTTAAGCTACCTGTAACCGCAATAGAAATACCACTTAGTAAAAAGTTAAGAGATGTGATAATCCCCTGAATTGGGAAAATAACAGAATTTACTTTCTCAAAACCGTGACGGCCAAAAATAGCAGTTGGTAAAGATGTCGTAAAGTTTGCCGATCCGCCAATGGCCATACCAATCATGAATACAGACACATAAATACTCCAAGGCAGCTCCAAAATATTAAAGAACAATGCCGCTATATACCAAAATCCGAACAATATCATGGATGGCTTTGTGCCATACTTTGTATCAATCACTCCTACTAACCAAGAGCCACCGACTCCTATTGCAGCAAGAACGGTCATGATGCTAATTGCCTGAGTCAAAGTAAAGCCTAATTGCATATTTCTCACAACAAGCTGTGTCATTACCCCTACAGTTACAAGCTGGTAGATACCAGTGGTAACAGCTGCTAGCCATAACTCTCTTTCCGCCAAGAGTCTTTTAACTGTCCAGCCACCATCTTGAGTCTCCTCACTTGACGCAAAATACTCTGTTTCATAAACTTCCTTTGAAACATTATCTGGATACATGTTTTTTTCTTCTGGCGTATCTTTGACCATAAGTAGGCCGATACCACCAAGTGCTAATACCATTACACTTGGAATCATAACCCCTTTTTGGAGGCCTAAAGTATTGACTAAAAATGCAATCATTGGTACGTAAAATGCAGATGCCAGGTTATGGCCCATTGTGGTATAGCCCATAACGATGCCCTTCTTTTTTGGAAACCACTTGGCAACCAGAGTACCACCAGCGATATAGCCGCCCGACATAACCGATCCGGTTACAAGGCAAAGGCAAATGGCATACATGATTAAGCTATTTGCAAGACCAATTCCTGCATAAGCAATCCCTGCAATAAACAGACACACTGCTGACGTCTTTTTAGAGCCATATTTGATGTTGACTTGACCAAAGATAATAAAAAATAAAAATCCTACAATACCTGCAACTGAACCCATGCTTAATACAAGGGAATAATCTATACCTGTTTTAGCCGCAAAAGCCGGTGCTGTGATATTAGAACCATCATTCACCATGCCCACATAGAACCAAAACATTGCCGCACAATAGATTATGACACCCCATCCGCTTTTTCCAAAATTTCCGATACTTGTCTTTTTATTTCTATCCATATAATACGCCCCCAAGATTTTTATCTTTATACATATGAAATCAGAAAGAAGGGAGAGTTGAGTTTAAAAACTCTCCCTCAAGGAATCAAAATTTATTTTATTGCTGTTTGTTTAAGTTTGAATGTTCATTGATTAGTTCAATTTTTTGATTTACTTATTTTGGTTTGATTATTTTGGTTTGATTGTTTCAGGCTCACTATTTTAAGTTTAAGATTTCCTTGGCATCAGCAACGGTTGCCACTTCGTTTCCATATTCTCTAATGAGATTCGCCGCTCTTGTTACGAATTGCGCATTTGATTCAGCAAGCTGCCCTTTGGCATACATTACGTTATCCTCCATGCCCACTCTGACATGTCCGCCCATTGCGATGGCAGTCATTAAAATTGGCATTGCGCCTCTACCAATTCCTAGTGCAGACCAAGTTGATCCTTGCGGAATTAAATTTTTCAAATAGACGAGATTTTCAACTGTTGCAGCAGTTCCCCCAGGTACACCAAGTACAAATTGATAATGTACTGGCTCTTTGAGGACACCCATTTTAAGATAATGCTGTGAATTGTAAATCATACCTGCATCAAATATTTCCACTTCAGGCTTAACATTATTCTCAAGCATAGTCTTACCAAGTGCCTCTAAAAAGTGAGGGTGATTGATGAATAAGGCATTGTGACCCCAGTTCATTGATCCACAATCATAGGAAGCCATTTCTGGTTTAATTGCCTTTAAATGTGCTTGACGCGTTTCATCCGTTGCATTTAAATCACCTGATGTCGTTAAGTTTAAGATGATGTCACATTTTTCTCTGATGAGTTTAACGGTTTCTTCAAATTTAGCAGTGCTCATTGTGCCTTTACCTTCATCATCTCTCATGTGAAGATGTGCCACTGCAGCACCTGCTTTGTAGCACTCAAATACATCCTCAGCGATTTCAGCTGGTGTAAGTGGTATATTGGGATTGTCTTTCTTAGTTGGCCACGCACCAGTGGTGGCAACTGTGATTATTGTTTTTGCCATTTTAATCTCCTAAATTGAACCATAGCTGTATGTTCTCTCTGGAACATCGTTTACATCGTCTTCATCAATTTCTGCAACGCATCTTACCATTGAACCGTCACCCATGTACCATCTAATAGGGAAAGCCATGAACTTAAATCTCTTACCAACAACCTTTTCAAGGTCACCACCTAAGTTTTCGATACCAACGATACCGTTACCAAGCATATATTTATGACATGGTTCCCAAGTTCCCTCTAAACCATGAGACTCTAAGAATCCAAATTTTTCGTCGTATTTTTCTTTACCGAATACTTCGATATAAGTTGCTCTATTAAACTCTGCATAAGCTTCAAGACCAAATTTTTCGATGTACTCATCTGTAATTGGGTATCCTAAATTACCATTTAAGTTCATGCCCAATGGACCACCATTTTTACCCATTGTTGTATGGAGTGGATGATCTAATGCTTGTGAATCCATTGCAACACATTTTGGCTTGTATTTAGCGAACCATTTACCCGCATCAATTCCCGTTCCGCATGAATAGTGATAGTACTCTTTTGAATCATCAAATTTAAGGTGCATGCCTGTTCTTAAACAAACCACCATACCCTCTAACTCTTCTGGCTTGATGTTAGCTCTCTTACATGCATCTTCAAGATGTTTATCCGTAATAAGCCCCCATCTCTCAACTTGAATGTCAAGGCAAACTGCATCGCCACAATATGCGTCCACTGGCATTTCGTGAGTATATCTCGCTCTTTGACCATTAAACTCGTACTCCATAACGTGTCTTGGTGCATCAGCATGTGTACCACAATGCATTACTGCATCAATTTTTTGAGTTAAAACGCCACTTTTTGCAAGATTGTGCATTGTATCAATCTTTGGCTTAGAGAAGTATGGCCATAGTGGAATATCAGCACTAAAAGGATGTGTTAAATCAATAAAAACTTTCTTTCCCATTTTAAAATCTCCTTTAATTTATATTGTTTGAATATGACTTATTTATTGGATATGACTTTTTTGTTGGATATACCTTTTATTTGGACTAACTTTAAGGTGTTACTAAATATTACAGTTTTTAAATCTTGTTTTGACTTGCTTATTTAGATGTTTGAATGTTTCTTTTGATGTTTGAATGCTTATTTTAGATCCTTCGTGACTTCTATTAAATATTCTCTAAGCCTTGTATTTGAAGCTTGAATCTGTTCTGGTGTCCATGTCTGATAGCCTTTGCCTGTCTTAAATCCAAGATCCCCTTGATCTACTAATTGCTTTAATAGAGCAGAAGGTGTGTGAGAGTCTTCTAAATACTTAACAATGTAGTTTTGGATATTGTAAGAAAGGTCAAGCCCTATCATATCTGCGTTTTCCAAGATGCCAAGTATTGGCCATCTTAATCCAGGACCATATCTCAAAGCTTCATCTACAGTGGCTGGGTCTGCAATACCATTTTCGACGATAGAAAGTGCTTCTCTCCAAATGGCATGCTGTAATCTATTTGCGATAAAGCCCGGTACATCCTTCATGCACTTAACGGGCTTCTTGCCAATTTTCTTAAGATAATCATAGGTAATGTCCATCACTTCTAAAGAGGTTTCCTCACCTTTAATCACCTCAACAAGTGGGATTAAGTAAGGCGGATTCCAGAAATGAGTACCAATAACTCTGGATTTATCTTTGGTTTTCGACGCAATTTCAGTAATGCTCATTACAGAAGTATTGGTCGCTAAAATTGCATTTGGCTTACATAGGGGTTCAATGTCCCTGAATAGATTTTGTTTGATTTCCATATTTTCCACAACACACTCAACGATTAAGTCAGCATTCTTGACAGCACTTTCCAAATCGTCTGTAAATGATATCCTGCTTAAAATTGACTCTGCCTCAGTCTGTGTTAAGGCTTCTTTGGAAACCAAAAGCTTTAAATTGTCTTGTACCGGTTTTAAGGGATCATCCTTAGCACTTCTAGACCTTAAAATAACTTTAGTGTCTGAGTCCATTGCAAAAACTTGTGCAAGTCCATTTCCCATTAAGCCCGAACCGAGAATTGTAACATTTTTTATTGTCATTTTTCCCCCTACTAGTTTGCCCAGTATCCGCCATCAACAGGAATGTTGGCACCTGTGATGAAATTACTTGCATCAGACGCTAAGAAAATAGCAGTCCCAACGAAATCATCTGGCTCACCTAATCTACCATAAGGAATTCTCGTTAAGAACTTTGACTTTGCAGTATCGTCCTTAAACATCCACTCAGTAAGTTCAGATCTGAAAACGGTTGGGTTAAAGGTATTGACATTGATACCATGCTCACCCCACTCACATGCTAAAGATTGAGCCATTAAGTCAATCCCACCTTTAGCTGTACAGTAGCCTGTGTAGTTTTTCATGCCAATTTTACTTCTAGCAGAGGACACTAAAATTACTTTACCGCCTTTACCTTGCTTGATCATTTGTTCTCCTGCATACTTGCAACATAACCAAGTGCCTTTAACATTTGCATCCATGATCATTTGCCAGTCTTCTAGAGTGTGGTCTACAATTGACTTCGGTGCATTGAAGCCGGCTGCTGTCACAAGTACATTAACCTCTCCAAAGGCTTCAACTGTTTTTGCGATCAAGGCTTTAACATTTTCCTCATTGCTTGGATCACCGGCAAAATAACAACACTCAATGCCTTTTGAAATCATATCATCATAGATTGGTTTTAAAGTTGCCTCTTTTCTACCATTGAGCATTACTTTTGCACCCGCATAACCAAAGCCATAGCTTAAGGCCTTACCAAGTGCACCAGTAGCACCAGTAATAACGACTGCTTTATTACTGACATCGAACATACCTTTTACGTTGTCTTTAATCATTTTTCCTCCTACTCATAACTGATTGTCACTAGACAAGTTGCAATATTATTAGTTTTGTTGATCATTTCTCTACCTTCATTTGGACCAATAAAAATTGAATCTCCCTTTTTAAGTACAAATTCTTCGTCTTTTGATTTGACAATAATTTCACCTTCTAAGACAAAATAAACTTTTTCAGTAGGCGAATTATCATATGCCCATTCTGCGCCACCGCCCGGAAGAAAATGTGACATCCCCATCCAGAACTTTGTCGCTCCCGTCTCTTCTGTACCATGTAGCTTCATCGCCTTCATATCAAAATGAAGTGGTGCATTGTATGGCGAGACATTTTTAAGCTCAACTTTTTTCATCTTAACACCTCCTAAATCTCATGCCACTCTATAAGTGCAAGAGCCATGCCAAAACTAAAATTGATTTCCTAAAAATAAAAAAGAGAAGCCTCAAACGCTTTAAAATACACGTTTGAGAATTCTCTTCTATCTAATATTACACATTTTATGCTTCTGTATTCTTTTCATTTCTACTCTGGACCGATACGTTTTTGTATCGAAAAATCAATTTTGAATTA
>NZ_JBVBZF010000217.1:0-6088 GCF_057447755.1 Fusibacter sp.
AAAACTTTTAGACCTTCAAAAAGATGAAACAGGCAGCCGAGGCGCGCGTGATATTCTTGAAGTTTTAAGGGGACTTGGCTTAAACCATGAACTTGAAACAGCCGAATCACTTGCTTCGAAATCCAGTGAAGTGAAAACAGACCAGATCAATGCCAATATAAAGGAAATCCTCTTGAAGTTAATGAAGGAAGACAGCAATAATAGAGATATAGAAGAAACGCTAATGAGTCTCACAGGACAGCAAATGATGAATGACTCGGGAAAACAAGGACAACAGCGCTTTCATTTCTTTAATCTGCCATTTGAGGATGATCTTGAAATCAATAACATGAAGGTTTATATGACTGGCAAGAACAATGGCGAGGTGATGGATTACAAAAATGCTGAACTTTATTTTGGCATGAACCTTAAGCACTTGGGAGAGACTGGCATCAAAATCAGCATCAAAGATGAGAAGGTAACCTTGACCCTTTCAAACGATCAAGCTGAAACATTATCTGAGGCATTTGCCTCTATAGAAGCAGAGATCAATGCCATAGGCTACGATTTTGATCAAACCAGCTTAATGGCCTATAAAAAGGATAAACCATTTACATTGAATGGTGAAATAACAGCAACAGAGTCGTTCCAATATGATGCGAAGAAAGGATTTGATTTCAAAATATGAATCGTTTTAAGCAAATTAATCAATATGAACAGAATTATAAGGCTGAGGATTTTATTTCAATCTCTGAAGCGCTAGTTCAGGAGGCAGACGATGCAAACAAAGTCATTGAAACGGATGCCGGAAAACTCAAGCATATGATAAAAAATGATTTGAGGGATAACATACCACCACAAATCTATGCCCTAATTGGTCTCATTTCAGCTACTATTGAAAGTCTTGAAAAAGACCAGGGTATGAAAAAATCAAATGAAGTGAAATGAAGTAAATAAAGTGAAATGAAGTATAATAAAGTGAAATAAAATATTATTAAATTCCCCTTGGAAAGGCCTTATTAAATAGGGTTTTAGAGGGGAATTTTAGATTGATTTTATGGACGACCTTTCGTTTGTAGCGAGAATCTTGTATAATAGATAGGACTATAGAGAGTGTGAGGATCTTATGAAAGTAAGCAAAACATCAAAACCATCTAAAACGGCAAATAGCAGCGCGACAAAAAAGTCAGATGCGCCATCTGTTAATGAAGTAAACCGTATTAGCTTCACGGAGATTTTAGCCCACAAAGAGTATGATCAGCAAAAGGAAGCCCTTCAGAAGGCCCTCGATGAAATTGATCGCAAGGGTCAGGCGCTTGTGGAGAATCGTACGGTTGAGACGCTGTTTGAGTACAAAAAAATGATCAAGGACTTTATCGATGAAACCGTTCACAAGGGATTTGAAATCCGTGAGAGAAGGGGTTTTTCAAGAACGGGCAGAAATAAGGTCATGAGAACTGTGGTGGAAGTAGATTCAAAGTTAACTGAGCTTACGAATTTGATCTTAAAAAGAGAGCACAAAGAAATCAACATATTGAAAAAAGTTGGTGAAATACAGGGATTGTTAATTAATTTAATCATATAGGAGGTAGTAAATGGATTTAAGCACCTTAAATGATGTGCAGAGGAAGGCTGTGGAGGCAGTAGATGGTCCAATCTTAGTTGTGGCCGGTGCAGGCTCTGGAAAAACCCGCGTTCTAACGCATCGAATCGCAAATTTAATTGAGAATCATGATATTTTTCCATCGGGCATTATGGCCATTACTTTTACCAATAAAGCAGCCAATGAAATGAAAATAAGAATTGGATCACTTATAGGACCAGTGACTTCTCAAATGTGGGTAGGTACCTTTCACTCAATCTGTGTTAGGATTCTCAGAAGAGATTCGGAACGAATTGGTTATACAAGTGATTTTGTTATTTACGATACTCAAGACCAAAAAGCCCTCCTTAAGGCTTGCTACAAGGAACTGAACATTGACGACAAAAGAACACCGCTTAAAACGACTCAGTTCAAAATCTCAGCAGCTAAGAACGATATGCTAACGCCTGAACAATATGAAATGCAAAATTCAGGTGATTTTGGTGAGAAGATTTTTATTAAAATATACCACCTCTATCAAGCCAAACTCAAACAAAACCAAGCCATGGATTTTGACGATTTGATGCTGAAGACCATAGAACTCTTTAAACACAATCAAGATGTTTTAAGCTATTATCAAAACAAGTTCAAATACATTCATGTGGATGAGTACCAAGATACCAATAGGGCCCAGTACACCTTGATTCAGTACTTGGCCGCTAAAAACAGAAACCTCTTTGTCGTTGGAGATGCAGACCAGTCCATTTATAAGTGGCGTGGTGCGGATATTCGAAACATTAGAGAGTTTGAGGAGGATTTTCCTGGGGCTCAAATCATAAAGCTTGAACAAAACTACAGGTCTAAAAAGAACATACTAGACTTAGCCAACAGCGTAATTTCTCACAACCCCAATAGACGAGACAAAAACCTTTGGACAGACCAGGATGCAGGTGAAAAAATAGGTTATTTCAGAGGCTATGATGAAAAGGATGAAGCAAAATTCATTATAGAACGCATCAGGACTTTTGTTAGGGAAAAAGATTACAAGCTATCTGATTTTGCCATCCTATACAGAACCAATGCGCAGTCGCGTTCCTTTGAGGACCAGTTGATGTTAAACGCAATGGCCTACAAGGTCATAGGCGGTCTTAAATTCTACGAGCGTAAAGAGATTAAGGATTTGCTCGCATACATGAAACTCATCGTCAACCCAAGTGATGACATCAGTTTCCTTAGAGTTATCAATGAACCTAAGCGCAGCATTGGTGACAAGACCATCGAAAAAATTCAAGGCTACCAAAGGGAAAAATCACTTTCGCTTTTAGAGTGCATTCCTCATCTTTCTGAAATTGACGGCATAGGCAGTAAGGCGCAAAAGGGCCTTGTGGAATTTTACGAAATCATAGCAGGCCTAAAAGCGAAGCTTGATTCTGCATTTGTGACACACATTTTTGATGAGCTTGTTGAAAAAATCAACATGATCTCGCTTTATGAACTTGAAAACACCATTGAAGCGGATGCTAGAATTGACAATATTTACGAATTTAGAACGGTTATTGAGGAATTTGAGAAGAGAAGTGAATCACCAAACCTGAGAGACTTCCTCGCTGAAACCTCTCTAAGAAGTGATCAAGACAATATTGAAGAGCAAGAGGATGGGGTCCTGCTTATGACCCTGCATGCCTCAAAGGGGCTTGAGTTCCCTGTGGTATTCCTCGTTGGACTTGAAGATAATTTATTTCCTTCCTTTAGGGCTATGGACGACCCAGAAGAGCTTGAAGAGGAAAGACGTTTATGTTACGTGGGCATTACCAGAGCTGAAGAGCGTTTGTTTGTAACTCATGCTAGAAATCGAAATCAGTATGGGCGATTTGAGCCAAGACAACCGAGTCCTTTTTTAAGAGAAATGGACCAAAGTCTTCTTGAGAACCTCTCTGAGCAGAACGAGATGCCAACCTTTGAAGCCCCTGAAAAATCAGCCAAGGGTAATTATTTTAAAGAAAATGTCCAAAAGAGCAAACAGAGCTTCTTTGGTAAAGGTTCAGGGCTTAAAACACCTGGCTCTATGGGCACAGGAGCGCCAGCTACTACATCATCAACTGCGTCAATGTCTGAAAAGAAATCATCTCTTTATTTTGCAGGTGCAAAGGTTAATCATAAAATATTTGGAATGGGGCTTGTCATAACGGTGGATTCAGATGGTGAGACGCTTACAATTGCATTTGACAGCTGTGGCATTAAAAAAATTCATTCTGGACTTGCGCCAATAAGAAAAGTGGATTAAGAAATATGAATTAAGAATTAAGAGTTGAGGTGCCATATGGCGGATAAGAAAAAAATAAAAGAAGAGATAGACAGACTCAGAGAAGAACTTGAACTGCATAACCATCATTACTATGTTTTAGACAATCCTCAAATCACGGATGCTGAATATGATGGTCTTATGAAAAAACTCATGGCACTTGAAGCAGAATATCCTGAATTTGAATCACCGCTTTCGCCTACAAAGCGTGTGGGTGGTGAAGTGCTATCCGGTTTTACAAAAATCACGCATGAAACGCCTCTTTTAAGTTTGGATAATGCCTTTAGTGCAGAAGATTTAAGAGAGTTTGACAAGCGCATCAAAAAAGAAATCTCTGGAGATGTTTCATATGTTGTTGAGTTTAAGATAGATGGTTTGACTGTAGCACTCAAATACGTGAATGGTAGATTGACTTCAGGAGCCACTCGTGGAAACGGTATCGAGGGGGAAGAGGTCACAAACAATGTTATGACAATAAAGTCAATCCCTCTCAACCTCAAGTCAGATGAAAGTGTTGATATTGTCGTACGTGGTGAAATATTTATGCCTAAAAGTGGCTTTCAGAAGTTAAATGAAATGCAGACCCTCATGGGCAAGGAGACCTTCGCCAATCCTAGAAATGCAGCTGCAGGCTCTTTAAGACAGTTAGACTCCAAAATTGCAGCTTCAAGACCACTTGACATATTTGTTTTTGAAGTGATTACAAGTAGTGATCATTTAGCCTTGAAAACGCATTTCGAGAGCTTTGAAAAACTCAAGAAAATGGGCTTCAAAATGGTGACACCTGTTAAGTTTGAGTGTATTGATGATGTTATCGACTATTGCAATCGGATGATTGAGGAAAGACATCAGCTTCCGTTTGAAATAGATGGTCTTGTGGTCAAGGTGAATGACTTTGAGCAAAGACGTCACCTGGGGACTACTGCTAAGAGCCCGAGATGGGCAATTGCCTATAAGTTCCCAGCTGAACTTGCAGAAACTGTAATAAATGAAATTAGAATTCAGGTGGGCAGAACTGGCGTTTTGACCCCTCTTGCCGAATTTAACCCTGTTAGGGTGGCCGGTTCGCTTATAAGTCGTGCCACACTTCACAATAAGGCCTATATAGCAGAAAAAGACATCAGGGTTGGAGATACTGTTTATATCCAAAAAGCAGGGGATGTCATACCAGCGGTGGTGAGTGTTAAAATGGAAGCGCGTCCAGAAGGCACTCTTGCCTATGAGTTTCCAAAGACTTGCCCCATCTGTGAAACAAATGTTATACAGATAGAGGGTGAAGCTGCAATACGCTGTCCAAATGATGAGTGTCCTGCGAAGATCAAAAGAAAATTGACACATTTTGTATCTAGGAGTGCCATGAACATTGATGGTGTTGGTGAATCTGTTATTGATATGCTGATTGAGAATGACCTCATTGAGACGATTCCGGATTTATATCGCCTCTTTGAAAAGCGAGAAGCCCTAATTCAAATAGAAAGACTTGGTGAAAAATCCGTCGAAAATATGCTTGAAGCCATTGAACTCAGTAAAAAGAATGACTTATATCGCTTCATTCACGGTTTGGGAATTCCTTTAATTGGCGAAAAGGCAGCAAAGTCATTGGCCCAGTATTTTGGAACCCTTGAGGCTCTTATGAATGCTGATTATGAGACGCTCACCAATATAAGTGACTTTGGCGAGAAAATGGCAAATAGTCTTATGAACGCTTTAAAAAACGCAGAGTTTATTGATCAAATCGACCAATTGAAGGCTTTGGGCCTTGACTTAAAGAGTGAACAGAGGATTGATGCTTCTGGTGTCTTCTCAGGAAAGACAGTGGTTGTCACTGGGACCATGCTGAAATACACTCGAGATGAAATTAAAAATATCATTGAATCGCAAGGTGGCAAAGCAAGTGGCAGTGTGTCTAAGAAAACAGACATGGTTGTCGTTGGTGAAAATGCAGGTTCAAAAGAAGAAAAAGCCAAATCTTTAGGCATCAGAATCATATCTGAAGCAGAATTTGATGCCATTATTAGTGAAAATAGTGGTGTATAAAGTGTGAATAATTTCAAAAGTAATTAAACATATCCACAACGAAAACTAGGGTTGGCATTACAAGTTGTGTGCAAGAACAACCACTCTAGATGTTTTTGGTCGATTTTGTCGATAGGGTTGTGGGGTATATTCATGCATGGTAGATGAATGCGTTGAGGAAGAGGATATGCGTTTGATCTTTATAAAAG
>NZ_JBVBZF010000218.1:0-6064 GCF_057447755.1 Fusibacter sp.
TACAACAACATTTGAGCCATCTTCGATGACTCAAACCAATTTTCGCTGACGCTGTTTGAGATTGAACATTTCTCATCACAGCTTTCGGCTCAAATTTTGTTGTATACAATAAAAAAGCCGATTGTAAAAGAATACAATCGGCTTTCGCTTTGTTTATACTTATCTTCTATTATCTACTTTATTATTGCCCTAATATTCAGTCTTAATATTCAGTCTTAATATCTAGTCTTAATATCTAGTCTTTAAGCTTAGATTACTTCCTAAAAAGGCGTGTTACATTCTATACAGCCTACACTGATTTCTACCACCAAGCTTGCCTTCGTATAAGGCCTTGTCCGCATTGGCAATTACTGCATCAATCGTGGTTGAACCGTCGTATTGACATAGACCAACTGTAATGGTAATGGGGGATTTAATGACAACATTGTACTTTGATCCTATGGATTCTCTAATCTTGTTAGAGAGCGTTAAGGCTTTATACTCGTTAGAACCGTATAAAATAATGAGGAACTCTTCTCCACCCCATCTGCCCACAAAGCCATCATCTCCCAGTGTAAGCTTCAAGCGTTCCGACAGATCTTGTAGGATTACATCACCTTTATCATGTCCATATGTGTCATTGACGATTTTAAACTTATCAATATCGGCAATTGCCACAAAAAAATCTTGTTTGTTCTGAATAAGCTCATCAATTTTTTGGAACATCAATCTTCTATTTGGCAGTTTTGTCAGATAATCCGTCTTAGACATCAAATCCATCTCCACAAGGGCTTCCTTGAGATCTCTTGTCCTATTTTCAACAATACTCTCCAGATTGGCATTTACGTGTTTGACTTCCGAAAGCATGAGCTCATTCTCTGCTGATAGCTTTTCTACATTTGAAAAGGCATTAGAGAATTTGGCAGATAAGGTATATGCCTGCAACATGATAAAAAGTGCCATTCCAAGTGGAATCAAAGATCCTTTATTGGATAAAGTCACTTCATATACAAAGTCGTTTAAGAAGGTAATTAGGATACATACAAAACCAAAGAGTACCCAGCCAGCAAAAAGAACATTTCTTTTTATGCCCACAATCAGTCGCAATATAGCATACCCCATTAAACTGAAATTTACCAGTGCATAAACTAAAATCCAATTGTCTATCCAGTTAAAGGGTGCAAACAAACCTATCGCAACAGATATTAAGGCCATATAAAAGCCCATCTGAACAAATCTTTTAGGAAAGAGCTCGTTAAAGGTATGGTATAAATAGGCAAATAGTGAAAAAACACCAATAAATACGGTTATATAAGCCAGTCTTGCATAGATGATAAAACTCATAGACAACAACATAGGCAAGACTCGACTGCCAATTAAGAGCATTCGAACTGCAAACATAATACAAAAAAGGCCAAAATAAAGGGGGCCTCGGTCTTTCTTTCTAATCCAATAGAGGCCTATATGATAGAGGCCCATGGTTAAGAGCATGCCAAAGAGAAACAAATCTTTTCCAGCGCTTAATTTTGAAGCACTTGTTATCTGGTGACCCAAGCCAATGGTCGGCCCAGTAATCGCACAATCCTCAAAAGAAAAATCTGATGCATGATAAATAAATTCCACACGATTGTCAATGGGCGAAAAATAACTTTCTAAAATGCCATAATAAGGGGATGCGCTTTCTGCATCGCTCCCGACGCCACCAATACCGCCCATATAAATCCCATTGGCATAAAGCTTATAGGCACTAAGAACGATATCCGTTTTTAAACCATATATCTGATTATTGGTCGGTAAATCAACCACTAGACGCATGGTTCCATAAAATTTATTGGAATCAAATGGTTTACTGGCTTTAATGTTGCTTTGATTGCTCGGAATATTTATATAGCGCGCTTCTGGTAGATTTTCACCCTTAAAATCATCCGAGGTCAAAAATGCATTATAATAAAAAGCCCACTCGCCTTCAAGTGGCACAACGCCATTCTCCTCAAAGGACCAAGCCCTTAGATCAAGATATCCTTCCGCCGGTTTTGGATGACTTACGACTGGCCTCATATCAAAAAATGCCACCATTGCAAGACTTATTATAAAAATCAATACTAAGAGGATTTGTTTACGCTTCATCATATCATTTCCTTTATTTTAAACGTGCACCATCCCATAAGTAGAAGGGCTTTAAAATTGGTAAATCCTTATCTTCATTAAAATCATTTGGACAATAACCATTGGCTACGTATGTTGGAGACAGTAGATTAAGTGCCATCAAAGTTTCTGCCGTTAATTGGCTACAAAAAGCCATGTCGTCAGGCATGGGCTTGTTAAATTTACGGCCTTCAATATAGTATTTGAGTAAATCTGGATCTTCAGGAAAAACCTTATCATGTGCGCTGTAGATAAAAGCTTTGAGTTGACTCAACTCTTCTCCTGTTAATTTTCTATTTATGTATTTCACTTTAAAATGGTTGTCATAGTGCTTGCTTATGTCGGTGTTAATTCTTTCTTCCAAAGAAATCAACATGACACCACTTTCTTTTGGTTTACCATTGATGACATCCACAATACCATCGCCTGAAGCGGTCGCTTCCCAAATTAAGGGCTCTTTCCCTTCAAGACCTATGTCTTCTGGTATAATGACCATACCCACATGCGACCAATATGACCATTCTATGAGTTCAATAATCTTACTAGACAGCTCTAGGCCATGGCATAAAATTAAATCACCTGTTTTAAGGTTATTTTTAACCTCACCATATGATATTTCTCTAACCATCATTACATCCCCTCTTTCATCTTCATAAATGTTATATTCATAGTATATTCTATATAAATCAAGAGTATCTGTAAATTGATTTTACATGATTTGTAAAAAAATTATAACAAAGCCATGGCAATGATGGATTTGACCTCTTCAAAATCAGGGTTTACACCTGTCACTTCATCAGCCAAATGGGGTGCAACTGAGCTTGTGGCAAAAACAACTAGTACGTTGTTGTAGAGAACATGGTCATACTCGTCATAAGCCTTCAAATCCGGGCTAACAAAAGGAATTATGTCAATTTTCTTAACAGACACTGTGAAGTTTATATGATAAAGGTCTGACTCTGCCCAATACCTTCTATGCAATCTCTCAATCTCATAATCAGGTCTTGGAATATAATGTGCATCATACTGCTCCTTCTTAAGCAATTGAGACATTACAGGACCAATACTGTTCACGAGCATTTCTATCATCGTCGTTTGTCCTTCGTGGAGTCTCTGTCTTGTCTTAATAACGACAATCATACCAATGGGTTTTTCAAACAATTGATTGGTAAAAATTGGCGCACAAATAAAACAATTTATATTAGCAAATTGTCTCACGAATGCCTCACCGAAAATCTCTTTAACATCAGAAAGTGTATAACAGCTCAAAATATCAGTGGATACCTGTGTCATCATTTGATTTATTAAACTTGAATCCAACTTGTCGTCTATATCACCAATTCCGCCCCTCACCTGTGGTTGAGCTTCATCGAAAGTAATTAAAAATCCAGTTTCTATGCCAAAGGTTAATTTCATCGCTGACAAAACCATGTCCGTTAACTCATTCATGTTTTCAGATGAGTTGACACTCTTTAAAATCCGGTTCATGTTCTTCATAAGCCCTAGCTGCAAACGCAACTCTTCTCTTTGGTCTTTGATGATTTCAAATCGGTTTGCATTGCTGAGTGCGATATACATAATGGATGTTATATCCTTAATGCGCTCCAGCAAATTAAGATCATATGCCTTGCCAGTCATTGATTTTCCGATGGTAACAAACCCCAATATGCGCTCCTTAACAATCAAAACCACATATTCTGCTTCAAGCAAATCAAGCTTTTTGACATCTTCAAAAATAAGACTGAGCTTTTCAGAATCCAGTCTTACATCAAAGACAGTCTGTTCCAAAAGCGGATGCGATGGATTGAGCCCAAAGGTTTCAAATACCTTAGCATTTGATCGAATGTTTTCATAGGATCGAATATTGATTAAGTTTTGTAAGTCATCATACAAACCGATGGTGGTCACAGAACTGGTGGTAATTTCGCGAATAACATCTACACTTGCCTGAAGTATACGCTCAACATTCAGTTCAGAAAGCAAGATTTTCATCGTCTGTGAAATCGAGTTCAAATTAAATATTTTACGGTCAATTTCCTTTTTAAGCTTTGCCCTTTCAAGGTACCGGGAGGCTTTTTCAAAGGATAAATTCATCAGATAATTGAATCTAATCAAGAAATCAAAATTGATATTTCTTTCCTCTTTTCCATCCGTACTGATAATAAATCCGTAGAGATGATCGTCAATAATCAATGGTAAAATTTTAGATACATTTAAATTCTCAATAAAGACATCATCGAAATATCGCCTCTGAATGGCTTTATCCACTAGTAAAAAGCCATTTCTCACAGCAAAATCATCATGCTTTTGAGTCCTCACGACTTGGTCCAAATGAACCATGTAGCCCTGGTGAAAGCGCACCGAAAAAACCTCATTACTTTCGTCTATTGTGTAAATAGCAGAAGCCTCAGGTTTTTCCAATTGATTAAATATACTAAAACCATATTCAACAATTTGTTCAATATGGAGGTTTTGCGAAAAGAAGTCAATACTGCTGAGCAATGACTCACAGTCATTTTTAGCATTACTTATCATATTTCCCCCGTGTTCATTACACATCAATCGACGACGTGAATTCTGTTATCCTTCACATAAAATGAACATTTCATCGTTTCTACTATTTGTCTCTGCAAGGTTTTAAGCTCCATCATTGTTTTAGGATATATTTGTTGATGAATCTTGATTTCGCCTTCACCCCGAGTTCTTAAAACATCCTCTAATCTTTCCGCCTGTCTTGATAAGAAGTTCAAATCATCTAAAAGGGTTTGATAGTTCTGAATAAGTGCACCATAGGTATTCTTAGCACGATCATCAAGTCGTTCCATATTTTCTTCAAAAATTTCAAGCTTGCGTTTCATCCTATTTGCAGAAGACAATAAATCTTCAAATTTCAACTTCATAGCGTCAAGCTCTGCCTTGACGTTGAGTCGTTCAAAACCCTCTACATTTACCTTTGTTTGTCTTTCTTGAGAGTTGCCAATAGAACCTGATACAATTTTATGCTTAGCATGTATTTCGCCACCAACAATTTTTCCCTTTGTCGGATCTACAAAAACTTTAGCCGCTTTTAAAAAACTATCAAAGGCATATAGGGCTATATGAATTTCATTCTCGGCTTCAAGATGCCCCTCGTTGACAAACTTTACGTATATTGAATCTTTTGCGATGATTTGGCCTTCATTTTTGCCATTGACACCACCCTGAATGAATACAGACCCATTGCGTGAAATAATCTTACCCACAGCGCCTACGCCTGTTTTGCCCTTTATTTCAATATCACCTGTTGCTTCAACAATAAATTTATCCTTAACAGTACCTGTTATGGTAACGCTTCCATCAAACCTTACATTACCAGTTTCATAGTCTACGTCACCTGAAATAATCAGATGATTTTCAACTTTAATTTTTTCTGCTTCAAAATTAACGGCCCCATTCTGTTTGGCTCTCAATACAAATTTATCATTTTCGAGTTTTTCTTCCACTGAGTTACGATCATATTTGAAATTATAATCTCTACCAAATCTCGCAGGGATACGATTTCCTCTAACAGTAATCCCATCTACGCCAGGTTGCGGCAGGGTTTTTTCTCCCAGCCAATCACCTTTAAAGACATTGTTGATAAGATCAAGTTCGTAATGGTCAGTGATCCCTGATTCACTTACCTTTGGCTTTCTTGATGCAATCTTATAGTACTGATACACCGAATCCACACCTGGTACTGGCAAAACACCTTTGGCAACCTCTATCTTTTTGTTTGAGATAAGGCCACCCTGAATCAAATCCGTTTGAATTCCAATTCGAACTTGTTCATTTTTCAATATTTCAAAAATCTCCATGGCGATTTTTGAAGCATTCTCCTCAATTTCAGCCTGTGGTATATTGAGTTTTATATAAGCAGACATTTCGTCTTGTGATAATTCAAATTCAATTCTATCCTTAA